>JADFXB010000060.1 GCA_015233935.1 Magnetococcales bacterium
GCCCGTTCGCCTGGATGCCATCGAAATTCCTGAAATATCCATCCATTATCTTATTGGGGGCATGTTGGCAGAAAGTGAAAAGGGGGTCGCCTTTCTCTATCTGGCCCGCAACGGCAAGGGATTTATCCTGATCTCCCATATGGAACAAATATACCTTGCCCGCCAAACGGCTGTGGAATTGAGCAACCAGCCTGGCATCGCCTTTGCCGCCATGGAAAAATTGGCCTTGGAGGTGCAACGCTCCCTGGAATATTACCAAAATACCTATGGTGCCCAACCGGTGGCCACCCTGTTGGTGGCGGCACAACATAATCCAGATTATTTTGTTAATGAAATGGCGGAGCGGTTGGATTTATCGGTTAAAATTTTGGACATCAGCAAACTGGTGAGTGGGCTTGAAATCATTCCCAAGGATGCCTTTGGATTGTGTCTGCCCGCCATTTGTGCGGCCATGCGTCCTGTGGTGGTTGCGCCATGATTCCCCAGATTAATCTCTACCAAAAATCTTTTCGCCCCACCCGTGTGTGGATGAATGCCAACACCGCTTTGGGGTTGGTTTTTCTCACCCTGGTTATTTTGGCGGGATTGACCCTTTACACCAGTATGCACCAATACAAAATGATCCAGGATTTGCAAAAGTTGAAGGTGCAGGAGAGGAATATTACCAATTTGCTGGCCACTATGAAAAACAGTCTGCCCACCATGGAGCGCAAAAAAATGTTGCAGGCGCGGGTGGATGAACTGGAATTGCAGCGCAAGAGCAAAGAAAATGCCTTGGCCTTGCTGACAGGCCAAGAAATTGGCAGTCGGCGGGGATTTTCTGTCTATTTCAAGCAACTGGCTACCTTTGAGCGGGATCGTTTGTGGTTGAATCATATTCAGATCAGCCAGGGGGGACGGGCCTGTGTTTTGGTGGGCAGGACCTTGCGGGATGAGAGCATTGCGGATTTTATCAACTCGGTGAAACTGTCTGAAATTTTTAACACCATTATTTTCCGGTTTATTCAAGTCAAAGAAATTAAGGCGAAAGCTGGGGAGTCTGCCAGAGGACAATTTCGATTTGCCATCGCCTCCGGTGAAAATGAATTGCGTGAATTGTGGGCATTGGATATCGGTCAGGAGGAGGGGGTGGAGCATGCCCTTCCCCAAAAACTGGAAAAAATGGTAGGTGAAGGGGCGGGGATTCAGGCTGGCGACTTGTTGAATCCTTTGAAATTGCTCAAACAATTTCAGGGGAAATAAGGAATTGGCCACCATGAAACAATTCAAAAAATATTTAACCCGCTTTGACAAGGAACTCAATCTGCGGCAGCGCAGCATGGCGGTGGTGGGGGTGATTGCCTTGCTGGTCTCCTTTTGGGATCAGCAGTGGATGGATCGCTATCGGGCCTATGAGGTGGAGTGGCAGAAGCAGGTTCAGGAGTCCGTTAAAAATATCAATGGGCACAAGGTGCAGGTAGCGGAAACCGAAGACCTCTTGAGCCACAATCCTGAACAGGAGTTGCAGGCCAAAATTTATTTGTTGGAGCAACAAATTCGGGATTTGAACGTGCGGACGGAGAAGGAAAACCGTACCCTCACCAAACCAGGCGAGATGGTGGATATTTTGCATCATTTTCTCAAAGGACGGGAGAAGATTAAACTGGTCTCCTGGGAAAATGGCAAGCCCACCCCCTTGAGTCTGCCCCAATCGGTGATTGCTGCCCAGGCCAATCAGGCAGGGGAGAAGGGGCCGTTGCCCACCATGGTTTTTCGGCGGGATCACAAATTGGTTTTGAAGGGGGATTATCTTGCCATTCTGGCCTTTTTGGAGGAGTTGGAAGAAACGCCCTGGATTTTTTATTGGGAAAAAATTCAATTCAGTGTCATCGCCTATCCAGAGTGTCAGACCACCCTGGAAATGTTTACCCTCACCATGAATGAGGAGATCATAGGTGATTGAAGGTTGGAGAGTGGTGAAAGGGAGGCTCCTTTGCCTTGGTTTGGCCCTGGTCATGCCCTGGAGTGGTGTCTTTGCCGATTTGTCCGATCCCACCCGACCACCTCTGGAACTTATGCGAGAGAGTGCTCCCCAGCAGGCTCCCAGTGGGGAGGAGGAGCCAGTTCAGGAAGGGCGTTGGCGGCTTTCCATGGTCTTGATCACCTCTTCCAGGGCGAAAGCGGTGATCAACGACCAGGCGGTGCATGTGGGGGAGCAGGTGGATGGCTTGCTGGTGGAGTCCATTTTGCCCAGTGTGGTGCAGGGGAGGGATGGGGAAAATCCGGTCACCTTGTACTTGCCGGGGCGTTCCCTGTTAACACCTTCGCCCTGAGGAAGCTGGGTTTAAAAGGAAACCATTGCAGTTGAGCGGGATAAGATTACTATATACCATCGAAAATAGTTCTTCAGCAAAATGGGCAAACTCCTGAACATGGACAGGTGGGGGTAGGCAATCGCCTGATATGAAGTTTCTTGGTGGAATTTTTCTGATCTTTTTTTTAGCCTCTTGTTCTCCCGCTTCTCAAGGCACCTTTTCCGATCCACTGGAAGGTTGGCCCCACAAGGAGGAGGGCAAGAGCGGCAAGCCACCGCCTCTTTCCCTGCCGAAGGAGGTGGAAGCCAGTCTGTTGCCTCCTCTCAGCCCGCCACCTGGCAAGGGACAGAAAGCCAGTCAGCAATTGGTCAGCATTGGGGTCAACAAGGTTCCCTTGCGCACCTTTTTCATGGGGCTGGCGGCGGAAAGCGATATCAATGTGATGGTCCATCCCGATGTGGTGGGGGATATCACCCTGGATTTGAAACAGGTGACCATCGCCGATGCCATCCAGGCCGCTTGCAAGATGAATGAACTTTCCTGCCAGGTCACCCCGGCAGGTTTTATGGTGTTTCCCAACCGGTTGGAAATTCGGCAGTTTCATGTGGATTATCTGCGGATGCAACGCACCGGTACTTCGGTGACCCAGGTGAGTTCTGGTCAGACCACCACCTCCACCTCTTCTTCCTCCTCCGGTTTGCCAGGGGGGCAGAACAATACCACCTCGGCTTCTCAGGTTTCTGGCAGCCAGGTGACCACCACTTCCCAATCCCATTTTTGGAATGAACTGGTCTCCTCCCTGTGTGGCATTATGGGAATTGGGGTGACTTCTCAGCAGCCGGAAGGTGGGGCGGCCTCTCCCATGGGTGGTCTGTTGTCCGGGGGCAGAAATCCCACGGGAGGGGAGAACCAGCAGCTTGGTTGCATGGAGGTGATTCCTCAGCAGGGTAACCCTGCCACCCAGGGAAGGCGGGTGGTGGTTAATCCTTCCACCGGCACGGTGATGGTGCGGGGTTCTGCCATGGAATTGGATGAAATCGATCACTTTCTCAAGCGGCAGGAGCGGGAACTGGATCGGCAGGTGATTTTGGAGTCCAAAATTTTGGAAGTGGAATTGGCAGAAGGCAGCCAGACCGGTATCAACTGGTCGGCCTTGATCAATGGCAGCATTCGTATTGGTCAGACTGGTGGGGGAACGGTATTCGGTCCGTCGGCAGTGAATCCCATTTTTAATCCCAACAGTTCAGGGGTGATGGCACCTTCCAACACCAGTGGATTGCGTGGGGAGATGGTGCAGTGGGGCGTCAACGAAAACACTCCTCTTGGGGTGAACAATTTGCCAATTTCCTCTGCGGGCGGGGTTTTCTCCATCGCCTCCAGTTCTCATGGTTTTGATTCCTTTATTGAACTTTTGCAGGCCCAGGGCAAGGTGCAAATTCTTTCCAGCCCACGGGTGACCACCATGAACAACCAGAAGGCGGTCATTCGGGTGGGGCAGGATGAAATGTTTGTCACCAATGTGGAGTTTCAGGCGCGTACCACGGCTACCGGGGGGTCGGCTGATCCCATTGCCATTCCCAAGTTTACCACCTTTTTTTCCGGTATCGCCCTCGACATTACCCCCCAGATTGGTGACAACAACACGGTACGCCTGCATGTCCACCCGTCGGTGAGTGAGGTGAGTACCGATACCAAACTTATTTCACTGGGCAACCAGTCCCAGAGTTATCCCCTGGCCTTGAGCCGCATTCGGGAGGCGGATACCATCGTGCGGGCCAACAATGGGGAGGTGGTGGTTATTGGTGGTTTGATGAAGGAGACCCAGACGGGACGGGATCAAGGTTTGCCCATCATGGGACAACTGCCCGGCTTGGGGGGGTTGTTCCGTCACTCCCAGGAGAGTCAGCGCAAGTCGGAATTGGTGATTCTCATTCGTCCCCAGGTGGTCATGAATGGGGCCAACTGGCAGAATGATGTGCAGGAAATTCGCCAGCGCATTACCGGGATGAATCCTGCCAGGCCCCAATGGCTGCAGCCTGGCACCGCCAGCGGGAGCGGTGTCCCATGACCATTTATTTGAAACATTTTGGTCTGGCCGAACCCCCGTTTAATCTCACCCCGGATACCGATTTTCTTTTTTCATCCAAAAATTTTCAACAAGCCCTCAACACCCTGCTCTTTGCCTTGGAATTTGGCGAAGGGTTTATCAAAATTACCGGTGAGGTGGGGGTGGGCAAGACCCATTTGTTGCGCAAATTGTTGCGTACTTTGGATAATCAAAAATATCTCACTGCCTGTATCCTTCCCAACCCGGAGATGGAGCCGGAAGATTTTTATCGCATGTTTGCCACGGAAATTGGTTTGACCCTGGAGGAAAAGGGTGGTTATCACGATTTTATGGCCCAGTTTACCCGCCACATGATCTCCCTGGGGGAGGCGGGGAAAATGTTGGTGTTGCTGGTAGATGAGGCGCAAAGCCTTTCCGACCGCACCCTGGAATCGTTACGCTTGTTGTCCAATTTTGAGACGGAAAAATATAAATTTCTTCAGGTGGTTCTCTTTGCTCAGCCGGAATTGGATGACCGTTTGGCCAACAGTCGTATTCGCCAGTTGCGACAACGTATTTCTTTTGCCCATACCATGAAACCTTTAAGCAGCGAAGAGACCCACCAATATTTGGAGCATCGCCTGCGGGTGGCGGGGGCGACGGAGAGGGTTTTTCATCCGGCGGCCAGTCGATTGATTTACTCTTACAGCCAGGGCACCCCACGGGTGATCCATATCATTGCCCACAAGTCCATGATGGTGGCCTTTGGTGAAGGTAAAAAAGAGGTGCAGAAATCCCATGTGCAGACCGCCATGAAGGATTCTGAATGGCTGGAAATGGCCTCTCCCTGGAGTTTGCGGGGTCTGTTCCACCGGTTACGGCTTTTTCTCACCCTGGGGCGGGCTGTATGAGCCTTATTCATCAAATGTTGTCCAATATGCAGGATCGGCGGGGGAGCAATGCCAATGTGCTCAACTATCTGCGCGCCACCGGCATGGACATTCCCAAGGAGGAGGCCCACCCGGATCAGCAGCGGGTCAAGAGTCATTTTTTCCAGAAGGATGATCGCCCCAATCCCAAACGCACCTTGGGCATTGCCGTGGGTGGTGGGGTGATTTTGTTGATGGCCCATTTTTTGTTGCCGCCGGAGAAACCCGCCGCGCCACCGGTGCAGGTTGACGTGGTTGCCCCCCCGCCGCCGGTGGTGGTGAAAAAGGTGGAACAGCCGCCTATGCCTCCGCCACCGCCACCACCGCCTCCGGAAGTGGTAGCCCCGCCAGTGAAAAAAGAGGTGGTGGTTCCCTTGCTGCCACCCCTGCCGGTGAAAGAGGTGCAAGCGGTACGTCCACCACCGCCACCTCCTCCACCTCCTCCAGTGGAAAAAAAGGTTGTCAAGCCGCCACCCCGATTGGAATCACCAGCTTCCATCCAGGAAAACGCCTTGCAGGCCATGGGGAAAAATAATCCGGCCCTGGCGGAAAAAATATTGGCCAGGGGGTTGCAGCTCTATCCCCGCTCCGCCGACCTTCTTTTGTTGCGAGCCAGGTTGGCATTGCAGGCAGGGGATGTGGACAAGGCGGGCGGTATCCTGGCCAAGGTGGAAGGGGGTGGGGAAAATCGTTTGGAATTGCTTGGTTATCAGGCTACCCTTTATCGCAAAAATGGTCAGTTTCAGCAGGGGGCGGAAGCCTATCGTCTGTTGATTCGTGAGGAGCCGGATAAGGGGGCTTGGTGGTTGGGGTTGGCCATTTGTCTGGATTCCTTGCAACAGTCCAATGGGGCCAGGGATGCCTACCAGCGGGCTTTGCAGGATGTCAACCTTGCCATGGCCAGCCGCCTGTTCGCCCAGGAGCAGGTCAACCGGTTGCTGGCCCGTTGACCAGGGGCAGGGAGACGCCATGAAAGAGCAAAATCTCTCCATGATGCCCAAACCCCGCCTGGGGCAGATGTTGCTGGATTCGGGCATGTTGTCCGAGGAGCAGTTGCAGCAGGCTCTGGATTATCAGGCCAGCCATAACCTGCGCTTGGGGCAGGTGTTGGTGGGTATGAACATGTTGAGTGAGGACTCCCTCAACCAGTTCATGGCCAGCAAACAGCCCCGTTTGCGCATTGGTGAGCATTTGATCAAGGCGGGCAAACTGACCACCGAGCAGTTGATCAACGTGCTGGGGGAGCAGAAAAAGACCGGTCTGCGCTTTGGTCAGGCCATGATCTCTTTGGGATATATCACCGATATTGAATTTGCCGACTTTCTGGCCAATTTGATCGGGGTGCCCTTTGTGGATCTCTCCACCTTTGAGATTCCAGATGAATTGGGACGCTTGTTGCGGGAGGAGGATGCCCGCCGTTTGGGGGCGTTGCCCATCAGCGAGACCACCACCGGTTTGCTGGTGGGGATGCTGGATCCCCAGGATATCATGTCCGCCGACGAACTCTCCCGCATGATTCCCCGCAAATTGCGTATTGTCCTGATCGTCGAGCGGCAGTTTTTGCAGGCTTTGGACAAGCTGTTCAGCAAGTCTAAGGCTATGGAAGGTTTGGTGCAGGAGTTGGGGGAGGAGCTGGACCGCCATCAGGTGGACCTGCACCAGTTTGTCCGCTCCGAGGCCATGGACGATGCCCCGGTGGTACGCCTGTTGCAAACCTTGTTTGAAGATGCGGTGCGCATGAACGCCTCCGACATCCATATTGAACCAGGCAAGGATGTATTGCGCATTCGCAAGCGGATTGACGGCGTCCTGCATGAACAATTGGTGCATGAAAAACAGATTGCCGCCCCGTTGATTTCCAAATTGAAACTCATGGGTGGGTTGGAAATTTCGGAAAAACGCCTGCCCCAGGATGGTCGTTTCAACATGCGGGTGCATGATGATGCCATGGATGTGCGTATTTCCACCCTTCCCATTCAATATGGGGAGTCGGTGGTGATGCGACTGCTGAACAAGCGCAGCATCACTTTCCAGTTGGATCGCATGGGCTTTCCGGGGGATATTGCGGTGCGCATGCGTCGTATGCTCCACCATCCCCATGGCATCATCCTGGTGACCGGTCCCACGGGGAGTGGCAAGTCGTCCACCTTGTATGCCGCCTTGACCGAATTGAATGAACCCGGCAAAAAAATTCTCACCGTGGAAGACCCGGTGGAATATCAATTGGACCGGATCAATCAGGTGCAGGTCAACCCCAAGATTGGTCTGACCTTTGCGAGTGTGTTGCGCTCCATGTTGCGGCAAGACCCGGATATTTTATTGGTGGGGGAGATTCGGGATTTGGAGACGGCGGAAATTGCCATCCGCGCCGCCCTGACCGGCCATATGGTCCTCTCCTCCCTGCATACCAACGATGCCCCCTCCACGGCGGTGCGTTTGATGGAAATGGGGGTGAAGGGGTATGCGGTGGCCTCCTCCCTTTTGGGGGTGCTCTCCCAGCGATTGATTCGCAAGGTGTGTGCCCATTGTGCACGGCCTTATCATCCCACGGTGCAGGAGCGGGCGTGGATTTTGGCCAATGGGGGGGATCCGGAAATGACCCTGGTGCAGGGGGCGGGGTGTCGACACTGTCTCAACTCCGGCTATCAGGGGCGCATGGCGGTGGCCGAATTGTTTGAGATGAAACAACACTATCTGGAATCCTTGAGTCATGAGGATACCAACGCCTTTTTGGCCAGTGTGCGACAGGATGAAGATTTTGTCTCTTTGCCCAGTGCCGGTCTTTCCCTGGCGGCACAAAAGTTGACTACCATTGAAGAGGTCTTTCGCCTGGCAGGGGAAAGTACCATGAGGCTTTCAAGGTAAGATGGAAAACTATCGTTACAAAGGCCGGAAGCAGGATGGCAAGATGGTTACCGGCGAAATAGCTGCCGTTTCGGTGCGGGCGGTGGTGGATCAATTGCGGCAGAATCAGGTTATTCCCTTGGAGGTGGAACCGGTTACCACCACTTCGGGAAATATCGATTTGCAAGCCCTCACCTTGCGTTGGCCCACCGACGATGAGGTGATTCTTTTTTCCCGGCAGATGCAAACCTTGTTGAAGGCCAGGGTGCCCATCATCCGCGCCTTGCAGGGGGTGAGTCGGGGGATGCGCAATTATCGTTTTCAAAAGGCCGTGGAGTTGATCATGAAACGGTTGGGGGAGGGGCAATCCCTTTCGGCAGCCATGGCGGAGCATCCTAAAATTTTCAGCACCCTTTATATCAACATGATCCATATTGGGGAGCAGACGGGGGGCCTGGCGGAATCCTTTGGTCAGCTTTATCGTTATTTGGAGATCGACCGCAACACCCGCCGCCAGGTGAAGAGTGCCTTGCGTTATCCGGCGGTGGTGGTCAGTTTGATGATGGCGGCCATTTTGGTGATCACCAATTTGGTGTTGCCCAATTTTCAAAAATTTTTCCAATCCGCCACCATCGAGTTGCCCTGGCAGACGTTGGCCTTGTTGAAATTTTCCCAATTTACCACCAAATATTGGATTTTAATTTTTATTGTTCTGGTAGGGGGCCTGGTTGCTCTTGTTTCCTATGCCAAGACCCCGGCGGGGGCCATTTGGTGGGGGGAGTGGAAGTTTAAGATGCCGTTGGTGGGTTCCATCATCAAGCGGGGAACCATGGCCCGTTTTGCCCGCTCTTTCGCCATGGGGGCGCGGGCGGGGCTTGCCATGTTGAAAACCCTGGAATCTGCCAGTCAGGCCATTGACAATAAATATGTGGAAAGCAAAATCCATGAAATGATTAACAGCATTGAACGGGGGGAGACCGTCCTGAATACGGCGGTGCGCTCCGGTCTCTTTACCCCGTTGGTTTTGCAAATGCTGGCGGTGGGGGAAGAAAGTGGCAACATGGATGAAATGATGCAGGATGTGGCCCAATATTATGAACAAGAGGTGGAATATGACATTAAGTCATTGGCCCCGGCCATTGAAATGCTGTTAACACTTACCATGGGTGCCCTGGTGGCCATCCTGGCCATGGGGGTTTTTTTACCCATGTGGGAGATGGTGCAAGCCTCCAGCCACAAATAACAGAATCATTTTGTGGCTTGCAAATCTGGCGATTATATCCAATAATTGACGGGGAACGGGTGGCTATTGTTTACTTGTTTTTTCCAGTTACATAAGGAGCATGGCGATGGAGTTGTCCCAGTCGAAGAAAGTTCTGAAAAAACGTAATGGTTTTACGGTCATCGAACTGGTGATCGTGGTGGTGGTCATCGGCCTGTTGGCTGCCATGGTCCTGCCTCGGCTGGGTAACTTGACCAGTGCGGCTTCCACCAATGTTTCGGCCTACCAGGATGTGGCTACCCAATCCCTGATGGCCTGTATCTCTACTGCCTCCGCCGCTGGCAAAACTGGGCAGGCCATTACCGACTTATGTGGTGCTTCTACCACCTCCGGTGCAGCCGTAGTCTCCACTGCTCTTTCCACAAAGTAATGCCCACTTTGTATGTTGGGCACTGGTGGGCAGGCTCTCCCAGTCTGCCTTGCCGGGGCTTTACTGTGATCGAGTTGGTGATCGTTATTGTGGTGATTGGTCTCTTAGCCGCCATGACCTTACCCAAGATGATCGTTTTTACATCGGTGGGTGACACCAACGTCAAAGCCTATCAGGATGTGGCTGGGCAGGCGGTGAGTGCTTGTATCGAAACAGCCATTTCCGCCGGAAAGACTGGCAGCCAGATTACCGCCTTGTGTGGGGCGGAAACCTCTGCCACTGCATCGGTGGTTGCCACCTCCTATACGGTCAAATAAGGAGGGGGTATGTCCCCTGCTCATGATGTCCCCAAGCGTGTCAATTCTTCCCTAGTTCATGGGGAAGAGAGGGGATTTACCATGATCGAATTGGTCATTGTTATCGTGGTGATCGGCATCCTGGCCTCCATGGCCATTCCCCGTTTAGGTGGAAATATTAACAGAGAGGCCGCCAATGCCAACGCCCAGGCCATCGCCGGTGCCATGGGGGCTGCGGCTGCCAACTATAATGCCAAAAGTGCCTTGGGAATCAGTGCTGGGACCACTTTAACCTGTGCTGCAGCCTTGAGTTTGGTGGGAGGCATTGTCTACACCAACTATTCCTTGGGGGGCAATGCCAGCGGGGGATGCACCGTTCGCCACATCGAAGGCAATACCAGTTATACCACAGTTCGCGTCACTCCCTGATTTGAACGGTTTTTTCCATGGTTGACCCCTTGTCCCATCCGCCATTTCTGCCTGCCTGGCAGGGAAAAAAAGTCTGTGGCGGTTTCACCATGGTGGAGTTGATCATTGTGATCATGGTGCTGGGCGTGCTGGCAGCGGCTGCCCTGCCAAGCAACACAACAGGCATCAACGCCGTCGTCCTGGCCAGGCAGTTGATGATGGATGTGCGCCTGGCCCAATCCTATGCCATGAACCGGGGAACCGGTTATTCCATCCGCAGAACCACCGACACCACCAACAGCTATGAAATCCGCCAGCCGGGTGGCAGTACCACCATGCCGGGAACGGCGACCACCCTGCCCGATGCCACCTTAAGCAATTTTGATGTCTCTTTTGATGCATTGGGCGTTCCCGGTAGTGGTGCCACCATCACCGTGACGGTAGGAGGTCAATCCAGTACTGTGACCATCACCGCCACCACCGGCCAGGTGACCCAGCCATGAAACGCTTGGAAAACGGATTTACCTTCATTGAAATGGTGGTGGCCATCATGGTGATCGGTCTGGTGGTGGGGGGCTTGACCGCTACCCTGGCTACCGTACTGTCAAATCCCAATCAAAACCGGGAGATGGCCACAGCCCAGTTTCTTTTGCAAGGCATGGCCGAGCAAATCTTGATGGAGCGTCGCAATGCCTCCTATGGCTATAGCGGGTTTACCTCCACTTTTGCCAGCATTACTGTAAGCAACCTCAACTTCACCCGTACTGTATCCATCAGCCAGCCTGCTGCCAATACCAGCGGTTGTCCCGCCATTGCCTCTGCCGGACATTGCAAACTGGTAATCCTCACCGTCAGTGCACCCAGCAGTGCCGCCATGAAGACTACTCTTTTACTGACGAGCTATTGAAATGGCTGGTTTCACCCTTATAGAGCTGGTCATCACCATCATGCTGCTGGCCGTTATTGGTGGTCTGGGTGGCAGTGTGGTGCAGGTGGTCTATGACAGCTTTTCTACCGCCAATATCCGCCAGGAGTTGGACAGTCGGGGACGCTATGCCATGGAACGCATGGCAAGGGAGTTGCGGGGGGCTTCTCGCGCCAGTATTTCATCTGGAAGTGGCAACAGCATCACCTTCACCGATCAGAGCGGCACTTCCGTCACCTTTTCCAAGTCGGACACCAACAACCTCATGCGGGGATCGAGTGTGTTGACCGCCAACGTCACAACCCTGAACTTTACCCGTACCGTTGGGGCAACGGTTTCAGTCAAGATTGACATGACCGTGACCTCTGGCAGTCAGTCCACCGACTTGCAAGTCACCGTCTATCCGAGAAACTCCTGATGAAACCATCCCTGGCAAAAAACCAAGAGGGCGTCTGGCGGCATCAGAAGGGTAATTTGCTCTTGATCATCATGATGATGATCATGGTAGCCAGCGTCATGGTGGCGGCTGTGGCCAAAATGGCCTCCTCTAATTCGGTGGCAGGGCTGGACAGCCTCTATGCCACCGAAGCCCTCTACTTTGCTGAATCGGGATTGGAAGCGGCCCGTTATAAATTGATCAATGGCGGATGCAGCACGTCGGCCACCACGTTATCGGGAACCTTCCCACGGGGAGCCAATGCTGTCACTGTCAGTGCTGGACCTCCCTGGACCATCACTTCCACCGGCTACGCCCCTTCCCAGGCCTCTCCCCGTGGCAAACGCATCCTGGTACAGGTGATTCCCTCTACTGGAGGAGTTCTCAATCCACTGATTGCAGGCACTTTGAATATCACGGGGACTTCCGCACAGATCAATGGTGTAACGGTTACCGGTACAGGTAATTCCATTCGATCCAATGCTGTCAGAGAAACTGTTACCCAAACCTTCCCTTCTTTTCCCATTTTCCAAAATGCATCTGGAAATAGTACCCTTTCAACAAACTTCACAGTCAACGGGAATTCAAATTACAGAACCGTTACAGTCTCAAGTGGTGGAACTGGGACTTATAATGCTGGTACTCACCGTGTTAGAACATTAAACATGGAAGGAGGAACGTTAAATTTGGCGACTGGAATCTATTATATTGATAGATTGGATATAAAAACTGATAACTCGGTTATAAACCCTACTGGTGCTGTAGTAATATATCTGAATGACTTTGTTCTTGCTAAAAAGCTTCTTATGAATACCCAGGTTGGTTATGCAGTTGGAAATATGACGATATATGTATATACTAGTTTCAATAATTCATCATCACAGACTGCAGTGATTAATGGGGTGATGGTTGGAGATCCCAATGCGACTTTTAGTTCTTCTGGTAACATCACGATAGATGGTGGAGTTTACGGGCAAAGTACAATCGGTATCACCAGTGGGACGTTCAATATCAACTATTCGGCTGCAGCCCAAACCGCTGCGGAGGCGATCATGGGGACTTCCTTAGGTTGCAGTAATGTCACCAGTTGGGACGAGACCTTTTAATGGCGGCTGGATTGAACAATAAACCCGAACCACAGCAGCAAGACATTTGGCAACTCCGGTTGGGGTGGATCATTCTCTTGGCGGTGGGGGTGGTTTACGGCCAGACCTGGAATTTTGATTTTATCAATTATGACGATGCCGCTTTGATCATCCAGGATCCCATGATTGCCAAAGGGGTGACCTGGGAGGGGCTGGAATATGCCTTCTCCAGCTCTTTCCCCTTCCTGATGCCCCTCAACCGGCTGGTCAATATGGTGCAGTTTGAACTGTTCGGCAGCGGTTATGCCTGGGGCTACCATTTGACCAATGTGTGGTTTCATTTACTGAACAGCCTGATCTTGTTTCACCTGCTTACTCGCATGACAGCCCGTCTGCTGCCTGCTGCCAGCGTGGCCCTGCTGTTTGCCGTCCACCCCATGCATGTGGAAGCGGTGGCCTGGGTGTCGGAATTGCGGGAGGTGATGAGCTTTTTCTTCGGCTTTCTCGCCATGGTCAACTACCACACCTTCGTCACCTGGCGGGATGCTCCGTGGAGTGCAGAAAACCACCGTCGCGCCCAACACGCCTTTCGCTGGCTCCTGTTCAATACCATTTGCAGCCTGCTGGCCAAACCCATGTGGGTGACCTTTCCCTTTTTGTTGCTGCTCCTGGACTGGTGGCCCCTGCAACGCACCCACAGGAGCATCTGGTTTTTGGTCAAGGAAAAAATTTCCCTGTTTTTATTGATCATTTTTTTTGCCAGTCTCACGGTTGCCAGCTATCAAAGCCTGGAAATATTGGCCTCGTTGGCAGATCTCACCCTGGAGACCCGCTTTGCCAACATGTTTGTCTCCTGGGCACTCTATCTGGGCAAGACTTTTGTTCCCTTGGAGCTGGGACTCATCTATCCCTATTATGATTTGGCCGAATTGGCCTGGTGGCAGTTGACGGGTGCCATTTTGTTGCCATTTTGTCTCACTGGTTTGGCCTGGTGGGTGCGGGAGGAGCAACCCTGGTGGATGATGGGGTGGTTGTGGTTTATCGGCACTTTGTTGCCGGTCTCCGGCCTCATCAACGGGGGCAATCTGGTGGCCATGACCGACCGTTGGAGCTATCTGCCCCATGTGGGGTTGTTCATCGCCCTTGCCTGGGGAGTGGCCCATTGGGCAGGCAAGAGCAAGGGGCGTTTGTGGGGGGCCGGGGTGGTGGTGGCAGTCTTTTGTCTTTATCTCACCGTGCTCGCCTGGATGCAAACCAGCTACTGGCAAAACAGCATCACCATTTGGCAGCGTACCGCCGATGTCACCGGCGAAAAGCGCAAAGGCTTTGCCCTCCACATGCTGGCCCTCTCCTATCTGGGAACCAAGGAGGATGGCACCGCCCTGCAATTGATGGAAAAGGTGGTGGAACTGGCTCCCCAGGATGCTGGTTATCTCAACTATCGGGCGATCCTCTTGGTCCGACTGAAACGCCATGAAGATGCCTTCGACACCTGGGAGCGGATGGCAGAGCTTCCCCGTGTCACCCATGTAGCCATGGCGGAAGCAGCCAAAATTATGCTGATGCAAGGTGCCTACCCCCGTGCCGTGTCCATGTATCAACGCGCCCTGGATCGCACCCCTCCCAAGGAAAAACGCTCCACCGCCCTCATTAACTTTTACCTGGCCCGCTCCCTGCTGGGAATGGGCGAAACCAGCCAGGCTGAAGAGCATTTTCAGCGTTTTTTCCAACTGGATGATGTGGAGATGGACAAAAAATGCGGCTTGGTCCGGGAGTCCGCCCTGGAAACCAAAGGCTATCCCGAATTTATGGCCGACTGGAAACCCTTGCAATCCTATTGCAAGAAAAAGTGATGCAGATACTATTTCGCTTGACAAAGCCACCCCGTTTTTCCACATTGGAGCCATGAACACCTATACCCTCTCCCTCAATCTGCTGCGGCTGCGTACCACCCTGCTGGGTGGCAGCGACGGCCCGTGGGCAGAGGAGGTGGGACGGTAGTTTAAGTTTTTACAACGTTCCGGTACATCCAAAGGCCATGGGTCACTCAACCGATCCATGGCCTTTTTATTTTTCATTTCAAGAGAGGTACTCGATGTTAACCACGGCTCATCGCAAATACCGCCCCGCCCCCTCTATCCCCATGGGGGAACGCCTTTGGCCCCAACAGGTCATTACACAGGCTCCCCGCTGGTGCAGCGTGGATTTGCGGGATGGCAACCAAGCCCTCCCCACTCCCATGAATCCCCAGCGCAAAAGCCGCATGTTTCAATTGCTCACCTCCCTGGGCTTTCGGGAGATCGAGGCCGGTTTTCCCGCCGCTTCCAAAGATGATTATGATTTTTTGCGCCAGTTGACCACCAGCGTCCCGGAACAGGTGGCCATCCAGGTGCTCACCACCGCCCGCCGCGAACACATTGAACGCACCTTCGCCGCCTTGCAGGGCATGCCCCAAGCCATCGTCCATTTCTATATCTCCACCTCTCCCCTGCAACGACGCCTGGTCTTCGGGGTGGGAGAAAAAGAGTTGATCCAACGGGCCGTGGAAGCCGCCAGCCTCATCTATGACCTTTCCCAGCGTCAGCCGGAGACCCGGTGGAGTTTCGAATTTTCCCCGGAAAGTTTTTCCGCCACCGAACCGGAATTTGCCCTGGAAATGTGTGAGGCGGTGGGGCAAGTGTGGCAGTCGATGCCTCCCCAACGGGTGATTTTCAATCTTCCCGCCACCGTGGAAGTGGCCTCCCCCAACCGCTATGCCGACCAGATTGAATGGTTCCACCGCCATTTTTCCCGTCGCCAGGAAATCCTCCTCTCCATCCATCCCCACAATGACAGGGGGTGTGCAGTGGCGGCTGCCGAACTGGCCCTGTTGGCTGGTGCGGATCGGGTGGAAGGTGCCCTGTTTGGCAATGGGGAGCGCACCGGCAATCTGGATTTGGTCACCCTGGCCATGAATCTCCATGCCCAAGGCATCGATTGCGGTCTGGACTTTTCCCATATGGGGGAGGTGGTGGAATGCTACCGCCACTGCACCGGCATGGAAGTCCATCCCCGCCATCCCTACGCTGGGGAGTTGGTCTTCACCGCCTTTTCCGGCTCCCATCAGGATGCCATCCGCAAAGGCTTGGCGGCCAACCAGGAGGATGGTCTTTGGCAGGTGCCCTATCTGCCCGTGGACCCGCGAGATGTGGGGGCCGGTCTGGAACTGGTCATCCGGGTCAACAGTCAGTCTGGCAAGGCCGGGGCCGCCCACCTGTTGCAGCAGGAAACAGGTATCGTCCTTCCCAAATGGCTGGAACCGGAGTTTGCTCGCCTGGTGCAAGAGACCACGGAACAACGGGGCGTTGAACTGACCAGTGGGGAGGTGGCCAACCTCTTCCATCAAAATCTCTGCCACCCCCCGGTACTTCTCTCGCTGGTCCATTACCACATGGGGGAAGAAGGGTTGACCCTCACCGTGTCCGTGGCCGGGCAAACCGTCACCCTGCACGGAACAGGCACCGGTCCCCTGGATGCCGCCTGCCAGGCACTGGCCCTGCCCTGGAGTCTGCACCAGTATGAAGAGCGGGCCATGAGCGAAGGCAGCCATGCCCAGGCCATCGCCTTCATCGCCCTCATGCAAAAAGAGGCCTGCCACACCTGTTCCGGGGTGGCCATCCATGAAAATATTGTCACCGCCTCCCTGCTGGCCCTCCTCACCGCCGTCAACCGCGCCATGCCCCTGTTACCCGAAGCACAACAACAGGAGATCATGGCCCGGTGGCTCCCACCAGCCTGACTTCACACCAACCAGCCAGCTTACGTTTGCCAAGCTGGCTGGTTTGGTATAAAATAATTTAAAAATAAGAAATTCCAGCGGAGCAGAAATGATTCCTGTCAATCAGCCATTGTTCGAAGCCAGACATTATCGGAGTACAGACGGGGAGCGGCTCTATCGCATTTTCTACGATGGGCACAACCTTCTGTTTGTCTGCATCGGGGGCAAGCGCACCATTCGACCGGGAGGCATGGCGGACTTGATGTGTTCCATTGCCGGTGCCCTCAGTAAATATATCGATCCCACCTTGCCCAAAAAAATAGAAGAAAAAGTCCTCTACTGGATTTCCGGGCGGGATGAATTACTGCTGGAACGTCTGAAACACGCCACCCCCCAACAAATGATGACCCGGTGCCCCGGCAGTCACATCCTTGCCTTGGGTCAAATGAGCGAAGTTACCCTGCAAGGTAAGGCCAGCCAGATTCGCTACGGCTTCCACTTTGCCAACTGGATTTTTAAAGACCATCTGGGCGTCACCCATTATTTTATGCTGGAGACCGAGGAAAATTTTTGCTATGCCTACCAATGGCTGCCACAATTGTTCGGCAGTCGCCTGCAAAGGGATGATGCCATGGTGGCCAAAGCAGAAGATCCCTTTTTTCAATATACCATGGGATTTTATTTTCACCATTTGCAGAGAAATTATGAAATCGCCCGCTACTGGCACACCCTGGCCGCCCAACAAGGGGCCATGCCCTCCCTGCGTCAATTGGGACACTACGCCGAGGAGGGGATTGGGGTGGAGCAAAGTTACACCGAAGCTGCCGATTGGTATCGGAAGGCAGCAGAGTTCGGTGAAATGGAAGCACAAATGGCCCTGGCCGCCCTCTACGAAAAAGGATTGGGGGTGGAACAGGATTATGCCCAGGCGGTCCACTGGACCCAACTGGCCGCCGAACAAGAGTTGCCGGAGGCCAATTTTTCCATGGGACACTATTGTGAACATGGGCTGGGTGTGGCACAAGATATTCAGACGGCCTTGCTATGGTATCGGCAGGCCCTCAAATTTGGTCATCCCCAAGCCGAAGAGGTGATCAATCGCCTGGAAGCAACCACCGCCTTGGAAGTGAAACGCTCGTGAACAGATGGTTTATTGGGGTCATTGAAGCCCGTACCTCCTTCTGGTTGTCTCCTGATCGCCTCTATCGCATCTATCTGGCACAGGGGCTGGCCTGTTTCGTGCGCGTGGGTGGACAACGGCTCTCCCTCCGCGATGAACTGCCATGGTTGCTGCAAAAGGCCCTCAATTTATTGGGCACCTTTAATTCCTCCCTGGAAGAACGATTGACCCTACGCCTCTATCGCTTGCTGCAAGGCCGTGACGAGGTGGACGATAGCGAACTGGATGAAATGACCCCCGAACAACTCCTGGCCCGGCACCCACAAAATTTTATTGTGGACCTGGACAAGGTTGAAAAGCTCCACTTTGAAAGGCCCTTTCTGCCCTTGCTTTGGGGTAATCATGCGGCAGTCTTGCGTTTTGTGGATCAAAATGGTTTTTCCTGGCGGTTGCTGTTGGAAGAAGATATCCAGTTTCTGGCCGCCCTTGGCCTGCTGCCTCCCCTGTTGGGGGAAAAATTGGTGATGGATGAGGTCATCGCCCACGGCTTCAGCTTGCCCAATATGCAGTTTCTTCTGGGTTGTGGTTATGAATTCGGTCACCATCTGCCCAAAAGTCTTGCCGATGCCATGGCCTGGTATCAAATCGCCGCTGCCAGGGATTATGCCCCCGCCCAATGCCGACTGGCCTTGTTCCATCAAAAAGGAATGCTGGTGGAGCAAAATTTTCAGACAGCCCACGAATTATGCAACAAGGCGGTGGAACAGGATTATGCCCCTGCCCTGACCCTGTTGGGTGAAATGTATGAACAGGGGCAAGGGGTGGAAAAAGATGTGGAACGTGCCCTCAGCCTCTACCAACAGGCGGCTGAACGGGACGAAAATCAGGCCAT
Organism: Magnetococcales bacterium; assembly: GCA_015233935.1. Taxonomy (GTDB): domain Bacteria; phylum Pseudomonadota; class Magnetococcia; order Magnetococcales; family JADFXB01; genus JADFXB01. Next base: position 18,686 of record JADFXB010000060.1, read on the forward strand.
GTACCTGTTGGGTTGCAAGTATGAACAAGGCGATGGCGTCCTGCGCAACTACACCGAAGCCAAAAATTGGTACAGCCGGGCGGCTGAACGGGATCATGGCATGGCCCAACTGGCCCTTGCCAACCTGCTCTCCCGTGGTGTCGGCCTTGACAAAGACTACCAGGCAGCCGCCTTT
>JADFXB010000061.1 GCA_015233935.1 Magnetococcales bacterium
CAACCAATAACAAAATTTGCTCATTTGATAATATGCCTCCAAAAAGTACCTATACCATCATGGTTACCTAATTGGCTCTTAGAACAGGCAAGAATTGAACCAGATGATAATATTTCCTTAGATTTATCTAATAATGCACGATATTTATTTGAACAGCCTCCTATGCCACCTTATCCGTTAGAACAGGCTTTTTCATTTGCAGAAACAAATGAAAAAAATTTAGAAATTATTGATTGCAATAATATCACCAATAACAAGTTTGAAATAATTTCTCATCTTAACAATTCTATTGACTGCATTTCTAACGGCACTTGCATTGGTGAATTAAGTTATTTAGCAAATATTTATCTTGAAGAACCAACCGGATTTGAGACAGAGGCTAGATATTCAGAACGATTAATTGAAAAGTATTCTGTTAAAATTTCTCAAGCTGCTGAAAATGGTTTTTCGGTTATTCTAAAACATCAACAACTTCCAACACTTCACGATGTTGCAAAAAAACGTGTGGAAGGAAATAATAATAATATTCTTGCCCCTATCGTTTCTGCGGCAATGACTTTGAAAAGCAAACAACAAAATAATTTTTTTAATGAAATTAGCAACGAAATCTTATCATCTGCTATTGCATTACATCTTTCTAGCCGGCTGAAAAAAGATACCACTTGGCTTATGGAATTAATCTCTCACAAACCTGAACTGGTAGCCAATACTTGTTTTACCTTCTGGTTACTCCAATTACAAACTGGCCGTTTCGATATTCCAGAATTGGATGGTTTGGCAGAAGATGATAGATGGTCACCAATTGCCAAGCAGGTTACTATCCCCCTACTGGAAGAATGTTCAAATTTATCTGGAAATAATCTCCAACATCTCTTGATAGCAGGTCTAAGATTGGCACCGCAAGAACTACTAACCATAACCCGACATATCCTTGATTGCTCCCGTACACAAATTCCAGGATGGAACCTTTGGGCAGGAATCGCCTTATTGTTGGAACCAACCTGTTGGGAACGTCTCAAACCAGGCCTGCAATCAGAAAAGAACGAATTTGAGTTCTTGGATTTTATTTCTAACATTCTTTTCAGAAACAAACAACGAGGTCAAACTCCCATTCCACACAACACCATTTCTCCCAGCACTATTAGATATCTTGCTGAACATTATTGTGATCATTGGCCATTCATATCTGATCTTACAGATATTGATTCTGAAAAATGGCAAATATCCAACAAACTTAAATCTTTTATTAATCTTATAACTGAAGAGATATCCGAAGCAGCCACAATTGAATTGGAATCTTTGGCTAACAATGTCAATCTTTTGCAATGGAGAAATTATTTACTCCATTCACTAGCTCAACATCAACAAAAAGTTGCAGAAGAAACAATTGTTTCCATGGAGTTGTCCGATATAGTGAACACTATTAGCAACAAGTTACCTGGAAGCCCTGGCGATCTCCATGCTTTGATTATGGACCACATTCGCTCCATCGCAAATGAACTGCGAAATTCTTCCTCTGATGGTTATAAAGCTTACTGGAACACAGATTCCAATAATAAACCTACTTTTCCGAAAGTGGAAGATAACAGCAGAGACCGCCTTTTGGAGGCTTTACAAACAAAATTTTCAGCTATGCCTGATGTCCATATCGAACCTGAAGGAAGGTATGCCGAAGACAACCGATCAGATATCTCAATCTTCTTCAAAACATGGAAAATACCCATTGAGATCAAACAAGAATCTCATGTTGAAATTTGGAACGCTGCCAATAGTCAGTTAATAACCAAATATATTAGAGATCCAGCATCAGGGGGATATGGTATCTATCTGGTATTCTGGTATAATGGAAATAAATTAAGAAAACCGCCAAAAGAACGGGCCATTCCTCATCTAACCAGTGCTAAAGAATTAGAAATAGCATTACAAAAAGGGATTAATAATAACTATCAAAACACTTGCAAAGTCATCGTTATAGATGTTTATAAGCATTCTAACTAACATACTTTCATTTAAAATCCACCCCATCCCACCATCCCATCCAGCACCAATGCCTAATAAAAAGGGATGGACATGCCACAAATTTTGGCAATGATTTCCAAATTCACCACCTCGGAAAAGAAAATCTGGCACTGGCACCCGAAAACATATTGACCTTCTGTTGTTCCAAATGTTATCGGTAATCTTTAACGTTGCTTTAGACCAAAAGCGGGGAAAAATGGCCATTACCGAAGATGTTCTAAACACCATGGTGCGTTTCATCGTTGAAGCGGCACAGCCGGAAAAAATCATCCTGTTCGGCTCCGCAGCCCGTGGAGAGGATCATCCCGATTCGGACGTGGATCTCTTGGTCATCGAATCTGAACCCTTCGGTCCTGCCCGCAGCCGCTATCAGGAAATCGCCCGCCTGGAACGCGCCATGGGCACCATCCCCCTGGCCACCGATATCCTGGTCTACTCCAACGAAGAGGTGGAACGGTTGAAATCTTCAACCAACCATGTGGTCGCCCGCGCCTTGCGAGAAGGAAGGGTACTCCATGAACTAAATCCCTGAAGCCACCCCATCCCGCCAATCCACCACCCGCTCCTCCGCCACCCCCGCCTGCACCAACCCCTGATGCAAAGATTGCCCATCATAAGCAGGCAGAATCACCACCCTTCCCTCCCCCAACCCCGCCGCTACCTGCATCGGATCAAAAGGTTGCACCGTTTGCCCCAGAAAAGTCTTGCCCCACCAGGTGGGACGGGGATCCATCACCAGGGTTACCTGCAAACCAGAAAAATCCACCCGACTGCTCACAGTGCCCCAATGGCGGTCCATGGCGGGGAGTACCACCACCGGAATTTTTTCATCCACCAATCCCTTGATCTTCTCCTGAAAACCCTCCCACAAGGAAGCCATGTGGGGAATATGCCATACCGGTAGATGCATCTTGCGGCGGCAGGTGTGGCAAAGTAGATTGGTTCCCAATACCCCCACAAAGGGACGATTTTTGTTGGGAACACCATTAGGGGAAGAACCCGGCGGATACAGTATGGGATACTCCCCCTCCTCACCACAAAATTCACACCGCACCCCCACCACCGACTGACACAAACCTACCACCCGCTCCCAAACCACATGGGCCAATCGCTTGCGATGGTTGGCGTCCGCCCCCTCCCGCAACCGTTGATAAGTCAATAAATAGTCCTCATCCGACAATGCGGTAAAATTAATGGGCGGGGTCTTCTGATTCCACAAATAACGATCCAACGGCGATAAATTTCGGGTAAACTCTATGGGATCCACAATACGCCCCTGCCTCCTGGCCAAATGATAAAGCGGACTGCCCGGATAAGGAATAATGGCACTAAAATCCACAAACCAAAGCTGATTCTCCGCCTGAAAATCCAAACTCTCCTGCACCGTCTCCAAAGTGTCCGCCGGATCCCCAAATAAAAAATTGGCCTGAATGCCAATCCTGGCCTCACGAGTCAACGCAACCGCCCTGGCAATATCCGCCGGACGGATCCCCTTCTTCATGCTCTTCAATACCCGCTGGCTGCCACTCTCAAAACCATAGCTGATCATGGTACAACCCGCCTCAGCCATCCATGACAACAACTCCCCATCCACCCTGGTCACCCGCAAAGAGCAGTTCCAACGAATGTTCAGCTTTTCCTCCCGCAACAAGGCGCAAAACCGCCGTACCCGCTCAAAATCTTCATCAAACAATTCATCAATCAAAGAGAATGTGTTCACCTGATACCGGCTCTGCCAATACTGAATCTCTGCTACCACCTGCTCAATGGAACGCTGACGATAAACCCGACTGGTGGGATGAAAACAAAAGGTGCAACGATAGGGGCAGGAACGGCTGGACTGAATCATGATCACCTTGCCCATGCCATAGGTGGTCAAGTGATGATCATGGGTGTCCACCGGCATACGGGACAAGTGCTCCTCCATGCCAAAGGCCTCCAAATCCGGCCACGGCAAGGCATCCAGATTGGCAATGGGCGTCCGTGCCCCATTGTTGCACAACCGCTCCCCCTGCCACCACAACATACCCCCAATGTTTTGAAAATCCTCCCGCCCCTCCTCCAGAAAGGTGACCAGTTGCAACAAGGTCTCCTCCCCCTCCTCCATCACCCCAAAATCCGGGCGCAAATGGTGCATCATGGTTTCAGGATCGGCAGTTATCAATCCCCCACCCAACACCACACGGGCCTGCGGTGCCCACTGCCGTACCGTGGCCACAATGCCCTCGGTGCTCTCCATCACCATGGACATGCCACCCGCACCCACCACCTGAAAAGACTCTTCCTGTAAAAGTTTCTGCAAGGCAGGCAGGCGTTGCTCCACCGGTAACAGGTTAAAGTTTAACCCCACCACCCGATGACCAGCCTGTTTGAGATAGGCGGCAATATAAGCCAAACCAAGGGGGAAAAAAGTGGCCCCCGAACCAGGAGGAAAGTTTGGACACACCAGCAGGATATTCAAGGTGATCACCTGACCTAGAGATGACGATTCATCGAAACAGGGGAGAAAGAATCCCCCCTGTTCCAATTAGATCGTGATCACCCGTTGTTTTCTTCAGCAATTTTTTTGCGAATTTCTTCCATATCCAAAGCCTCAGCCTTTTCCAGCAACTCCACAAACTGCCGCTCCTGCATCATACCCGGCTGGGCAAAGACGATGATTTGTTCTCTGAAAATGATCAAAGTTGGAATGGAACGCACCTGGAAACCCGCTCCCAACTCCATCTCTTCATCGGTGTTCACCTTGCCAAAAACAGCGGTGGGAAAACGTTGGGAAACCCTCTCAAAAATGGGGCCAAACGCTTGACAGGGACCGCACCAGGGTGCCCAAAAATCCAGGACCACCATGTCATTTTTTTCAACAATATCCTGAAGATTGCTTTGCGTAATCGTGATGGTTGCCACCCTATACCTCCCTCATCCAAGCCTGGAATCTTGACCCCAAATGAAATTGGGGAATGAAATCACTATCCCTGTATTTATGCAAAGACACAATGCCCGATAATGGTTTGAATTCAAAAAATTCATTTTTGCTCCCCCAATGCCTGCCGATAAACCAGCCACAGGATCCCAACTTCCACCACAGATTGGTCTGCCATGAGACTGGCCTTGTTTACGCAAAAACCTACCCAAATGTATACCAAAATATTTTTTGGCATTCAGCGGGGCTTTCAGGAGTTGGGAATTCACGTAGAAGGGCTGCCCATGCTGTTGCCCCATGAAGCCCTCACCACCTTCTGCCAGGAGATGCAGGCCGACGTGGTCCTGGAAATGGACCGCACCCGCAAACAGGTTCCCTCCCTCCCCAAACACATTCAACACATTTCCTGGATGGTGGATTTCAACAATCCCTTTTGCGATGGCTTCCAAGGCAGCGACCTGCTCTATTTTTTCGGCAAGGACTGGTTCACCCCCCAGGATCAATCCCGCTACCAGGTGGGCAAAATCGACTGGTTACCCCCCGGCTATTGCCCCCACCAGTTTTTCTACGAAGAACGCCCCTGGCAATGGGATTTCTCCTTCGTCGGCCACATCCCCAACCCCTGGACCGAAGCAGATAACGCCCGCATCGTCAGTCACCACCAAGGCCGGGAAATCCGCTTTGCCGAAGCGGTGCAACTCTTCCAACACTTTTTCCTGCAACGGGTGGAGCCACCCTTCACCTACATGGAACCCCTGCACCAACAAGTGGTGGACGACGCCCTGCACCACTTGCAACAAGCCACCGGCTGCCACTGGCAAAGCCTGCCCCAATCCCTGCAACATGATCTGACCATGCGCTCCCGCCGACTCTACAACCGTCAACGTTTTATCGACCACATTTTCACGGTTTCCCAACAGGTGGCCCTGTTTGGAACCGGCGGATGGTCAAAATGGCCACACTATGCCCCCTATTTTGGCGGTTATCTGGGGGATATCGACCGCTTGCGCCAGGTCTTTCAGGCAAGTCGCATCAATTTGCACGACGGTCTGCCCAGCCATTTCCGGGTGTTCGACTGCCTGGCCTCCGGCGGATTTCTCTTCTTCCGCCAACCCTTACGCCCCCTCTCCCAACTGGGCATCCAGGAATTGCTCACCCCAGGGGAAGATTTCATCCTGGTCAATGACGACAACTTTGCCCCCCTCGCCCGCTACTGGCTGGACCACCCCGACCAACGCCGCCAGTTCAGCCAGCGAACCGCTGAAAAAGTTGCCAACAACCATACCTGGAAGGTGCGGGCGGAACGCATATTGCATGATCTTGCCCACCTGTAATGGGCAGGGCAGAATAACGAGGAGTCTTCCAGCATGCGCGGTGTTCAAAATTTGTTGCGACTGACCGAAGGGGTTGCCATCGTAGACGCAACCCCCACCCAGGAGGAGCAGGATAAATTGCTCCAGGGGCTGAATGGCTTCCTCATCGCCAACCCACCCCCCGCAACAGGATTCCGCCTGGCCATTCTGGTGGGCTGCCCCACCCCCTGGATGATTGCCCAAATTCTCAATCAATGGCCCAACATCAGCCAAATTCTGGTCCTGGAACGTAACCCCATCGCCATGCGCACCCTGGCGCAAGCCCTGGCTGAAGCCCAACTGCCCGACGCCATCCTGGAATTCAATGAAAACCTGCTGCAAGACCAACCCGTGGATGCCGTCTCCCTGTACACCACCGTCTTGAGCCTGCTCATCAAACACAACTGCCCCATCAAAGAAATCCTCATCTGGGAAACCCCTGCCGAATTTCTTCCCATTCAGGATAATCCCCAGGTGAGCATCATCAAAGACTTGTTCGAGCGTTCCAGCCAACAATTGCTGCGTCTGGTGCGGGAACACGGGGATGCCCTGAAACCCTCCTTCCTGCGCCTGTGGGGACACTATCTGGCCCGGCATGGCAGCAAATTTCACGCCGCCAAAGTTCTCCACCAACTGGTCACCAGCCAACAAGGCGACCAGCGGGATTACATGACCCTCTTCCAACTGTGGATGCAACTGGGCTGCCCAGAGCTGGCCCTGCCCCTTTTGGATCAACTCATCAGCAACCCGGCAGAACGGGTGGCCACCCGCACCACCATTCAGCAAGCCATCACGGCCCAACACCAACAAAACCAGACCATCTTTCAAAATAATCTATCCGCCCTTGCCAAAATTGACCCGGACACCGCCCAACAATTGGCCCAACTCTCCCAGCCCCCCATCCTGCATTGCGCCATCGAAAAGGATGTGGCCTGGAAATATTTTCTCATCGGTCCCCAACCACGAGTGCAGGCCGATCTCTACCCCATCCTCTTTTCCATGGAGCAGGGATTTCCCCAAGAGATCAACCACGCCAGCCGGGAAACCTATGAAATTATCCAAATTTTGGCCGGTGAAATTGTCAACCGGCACGTTTTGATCAAAGGAATCCGCTTTTTCGACCACCTGTTCAATCTGCAATGGAATCCCATGCACAACACCCTGCCCAACTGGCAGCAGTGTTTTTACCTGGTGGAAGAAGACCTCTCTCTTCTTCATTCCGTCATGCATGTGCTGGATATCCAGGAAATTCTCACCCGCAAGGGCAACCGGTTTTATCTGGGCACCGGTGGCATGGCCGCCTTTCTGGATTTCATGGCGGGCAATCCCAGCCGTTTAATCCCCAAGGTCTATCTTGGCATCGGTGAAGAGGACTCCCGCAAGCTGCATCAAATTCATGATCAACGCCAGCAGGAGTTTGTCCACAACCGGGGCATCATCCTCAACAATCCCACCCTCTCCCCCATTCAAGAGGCGGCAGAGGGCAAACGTCCCTGGCGGATTCTCTTCATCACCTCCTATTTCACCACCGTTTTGCAATATGTGGTTCAGGATTTGGTGGTGGCATTCCAACAATTGGGCCATGCAACCCGCATCGTGCAGGATCGATCCATCAGCGAATGGTTGGACAGTCAGTTGATTGCCAAAGAGGTGGTGGACTTCAAACCCGATGCCATCTTCATCATCGATCATATCCGCAGCGAATTTCCCGATTGTATCCCCAAAGCCATCCCCTTTATCTGCTGGGTGCAGGATTTACTGCCCCATTTGACGGAAGGCCAACTGGTCAAAGGCTTGAACCAACACGATCTCACCTACTGCATGACCGCTCCCTGGGCCACCCACCTGAAAGAACACGGCTATCCCCATGCGGATGTCATGCTCTTCGGTGTCAACACCGACCGCTTCAAACCCCTGGCCGACAGGGGACCACCCGAAAATTCCGTCGCCTTCATCACCCACCTGCATCCCCAGCGGGAACCAAAGGAAATGCCCGGTCTCTTTCAATGGCTGGATGAAAAATGCCAAGCCGAAGATGCCCCCATGACCATGGTTACCCCTCCCCTGGTGGAAGAAGCTTGCGCCAAATATGGGGTGGTGCTGGAAAACATGTACAGCGACACCATCTATCTGACCATCGCCAACTATATCCGTGAACTGGCCCGCATGCGCATGGCCGAATGGTTGTTGCAGGCAGGCATTCCCTTGGCCCTCTACGGCGAAGGATGGGACCGTTTTCCCCACTTCGCCCCCTTCGCCAAGGGCATTCTGGCCAATGGGGAACCCCTGGTGCGAGCCTACCAAAAACACAAGGTGATCATGCATGTGGGGCGCAAGCTCAACCTGCACAACCGGGTGTTTGAGGTCATCGCCTCCGGCGGCTTCGTCCTGGTGCGTCTGGAAGAAAATGATTATCAACCGGGTGAGTTGAACGATCATTTGACCATTGGTGAGGAGATCATCGCCTACCAAAACCGTCCAGAGTTGATCACCATGGTAAAGCGGGCCTTCCAGGATGAAAGCTGGCGACAAGGGATCATCCAGCGTGGCCGACAAAAGGTTCTGGCCCATGAATCCTACGCCTGTCGCGCCAACTTTTTACTGGCAGAGTTGCGCCGTCATGTCTTATCCAATCCGTAACGGGGAATTCTTATGAAACGTCTGGCCATCTTCACCTCCCGTCCATCGGTGCACAACACCCTGCGCTATTTTGCCCTCAAACGCGCCTTCACGGCGTTGGGCGTTCAGGTGGCGGGTGGTCCCATGGCCCCGGTGGAGGATGCCTTGCAGGTTTTTTGTCGGGAGTTTCAACCCGATACCATTCTGGAACTGGACCGCTCACGCCAGTATCACGGCCATTATTTACCCGATTCCATCGTCCACATCGCCTGGCTAGTGCACCAAGAGGTGGCCGAAAAGTCCCCGCCACAAGGTAGCCAACTCCTCTACGCCCTGGATCCCTCCTTTCTGCCGGGCAAGGCCACCGATTATGGGGCGAAGCGGCTGGACTGGCTACCTGCCGCCAGCGATCCCCACCATTTTTATTATGAAGAACACCCCTGGCAGTGGGAGGTTTCCTATGCAGGGGGCATGGCTGATGCCCACCAACTCCCCCTGTTGCGCAAAGTGGCCCAATCCAACCTCAAGGTGGCATTTTATGGTTCCGACCACCCGGAGTTGTCCCACCGCTACCAGGGAAGATTGGATTCTCCCCAAGCCTTGCGCCAACTCTACCAGACCAGTTGCCTGAATCTCCATCCAGGGGTGATGAGCCATTTTCGCGCCCTGGATTGCCTGGCAGCAGGCGGGGTCATAGGTCAATGGCTGGCCGAGGAAAACCAAGACCTTTTCAAACCCGATCTGCACTATGTAGCCCTAAGTGGGGAAGATCCCCTGGACAAGATGGCCTATTATCTTGCTCGCCCCGCCCAATTGCGCTCCATGGCGAAGGCGGCAGCGGCAGAGGTGGCGGCCAAACACACATGGCAGCAGCGGGCGGTGAAAATTTTACAAGATTGGCACGCCATCACCTCCTCCACCTTTTCCAGTTTGGGTGACCCGGCATGAAAGTGGCCCTCTTTACCCAAAAACCGTCTCAACCCTACATGAAAATTTATTTTGGTCTGCGCCAGGCCCTGGAAGAGGCCGGAGTGGAGGTGGAGGGTTTTCCTTTATTGCTGTCCGACCAGGCCTTGGCCGCCTTTTGCCAGGAGATGCAACCGGATGTGGTCTTCGAGATGGACCGCACCCGTCGGCAGGTTCCCTCCCTTCCCAAGCACATTCCCCATGTTTGCTGGATTGTGGACTATGCCAGCCCTTACTGCATCAATCCTTTCTGTGACCGTTTCGACGGCTCCGACATTGTCTATTTTCTCTCCAAGGATTGGTTTACCGGACAATCCCCCTCCCTCTACGGGGCCAAAAAACTGGCCTGGCTCCCCCCTGGTTTTGCCCCCCAACAATATTATTTTGAGGAACGTCCCTACCAGTGCGACTTTTCCTTTGTGGGTCACATGCCCAACGTGTGGTCAGAAAAGGAAAAATCCCGGCTGGTGGGAGAGCGGGAGGGTCAACCGGTTCTCTTCGGTGAAGCCCTGGATATCTTCACCCGCAATCAACTGGCGGTACTGCCGGAAAACCACGGCTATCTGGAATGGCGGGCCTTTGCCCCCGAATATCACCAGGCCATGACCCAATCCATGGCCGAGTGTGGCATCCACTGGCAGGGGTTGAGCCAATCCATGCAATATGATCTCTCCTGGCGCATCAATCGCAGCCACAATCGGCGGCGGTTTATGGAACAGGTGGTGCGCATTTCCCAGGATATCCAGTTTTTCGGCACCGGCGGCTGGCTGAACACCCCTGCTTTTGCCCCTTATTTTAAGGGTTATCAAGGGGATGTGGATGAGGTGCGCACCATCTTCCAATATTCCCGCATCAATCTGCACGATGGCATTCCCAGCCATTTCCGCTTTTTCGATTGTCTGGGATCGGGGGGATTTCTCTTTTTCCGCCAGCCGTTGCAAACCTATATCGATGAAATCAGCGAAATCATTCGCCCGGATGAACATTTCATCATCGTCAACGATGACAATATGGGCGAAAAAGCCGCCTACTGGCTACCCAGGGAGGAGGAGCGACGGGAGATGGCCAGACGGGCGGCCATGGAGGTGCACAACCACCACACCTGGAAGCATCGGGTGGCCAACATTCTGGCAGATTTGGCGGAACTGTAGGAAAAAAGGGGTTGAGTCGCCTGGCATTTTTGCCGATCAACACCATCAACAGGATTGCCCGCGCCAACCCATTCTGTCAGCGGTTAAGGATGACCATGACCATCTCTGTAACCCAAACCCTGCATACGAGAGTTTTTTATCTCTCCTCCCATGGTATTGCCGGGGATTACTGGTTCCACTGGATTGGCAAGGCATTGAACAGCCATCCTGAAATCATGATCCACACCGGTGAAAGCGTGCGGCAGAAATATTTTCACGAACGCTCCCGCAAGGAACGCCCCGACCTTCTCCAGTTTACCCGCTATCTGGCGGATGTGGGGCGCGCCTACGGGGCGGTGGGGGATGTGCATTGTTATCGCGCCTATCAATTGGAACAACTGTGGCCGGAGTTTGGCGACGAAGTCCGCTTTGTCAATCTGGTTCGCCACCCCTATTGCTGGCTCCATTTTTATGTCACCTGGCGAACCGGTAATCTGGGCATGCCAGCAGGGGTCAGTGGACCGTTGGACCATGAATGGAATGTCACCCAACATGAATGGTTTGCCCAACTGGGACTGCCCCACTATCAAAAAGAGGAGGTGGAAGTCTGGACCAGCTATCAGGGGATGGCCATTCTCAACCGCATGGTCTCCGACCTGCATCATGGGGTGATCAACCACTGCATGGAAGACTTGGTTAAAAACCCCCGCCTGTTCAACGATATGGTGGATTTCCTCACCCATGGGGAGATCCAATTTGACGCCCCTCTGTTGGAACGGGCCTATGCCATGGCCTACAAGCCCTACCGGGCCGATGAAAAAAAACGAATCACCCCGGAAGAAGAGTTTGCCCGTTGGCCCCAGTGGAAGAAAAAGGCCTTTGATATCATCCTCTCGGACCAGGCCAAATCCATGTTTGAGCAGTATGGCTATCGATTGTGAGGTGGCAACCATGACTGGGCAGCCCATCATTTTTCTCTCCGTCTTCAAGTCCGGCACCCATCTTGTGCGACGGATATTGGAGGATATGACCGGCCTGCCCTTTTTTGAACCCCCCATTGTTGCCGGCAAGGTCAATTATCAGGATGCAGGACAATTGATCCACAAGAAGGGTCATTTTTACAGTTGGCATTTATTCCCCACCCCGGAAGTCTGCCAAAAACTGGTGGAAATGAAGGCCAAGCCCATATTTTTACTGCGCAATATTTATGATTTGCCAGTCTCCATGTACTACCATTTTGCCAACAACATTGATGTGGAGATCGGTCGTGGGCGCAACGTGGACGCCTATTTCCGTGCCATGAGCCGGGAAGAGGGATTGTCAGCCATCATCAGTGGTATGGAGAGAGTGGATTTTCGCTGGCGCGGCACCGGCCCCCACTATCAGCAGATGGCCTTGATGCTGGAATTTGCCAACCAATATCCCTGTTTTGTCACCTCCTTTGAGCGCATCAACACCCAAAAAGCTGAAGAGGTGGTACGTCTGGGAGATTTTTTGGAGTTGCCGTTAAGCCAGGAGCGGGTGACCACCATCCTGCACAACAGTGGCTTTCAGGTGATGAAAGAGACCTCCCTGTCCGGCTCCCACTTTCGCAAAGGGCAGGCAGGCAGTCACGCCGACGAATTGAACCAAGAACATGTGGTGCTGATCCAACAACAATTGGCAACCCATGCACCCCAACTGGCCCAACTGGTTGCCCAAGCCCAACTGCCGGAAATTCTGGCACGGCATGGCCAACTTTAATCTGTTTGGAATGGAACCCTGGCAATGGCCGATATCCTGCTGCTCAATCCCAACGTCCGCTGGCAAGGCGGGGTCTGGCATGAAATACCCTACAGCCTTTGCCTCTTAAAGGGCTTTTTAAACGGCACCTATGATGCCAAGGTACTGGATGCCAATTTTGATGATCTGACAGAAGAGCAATTGGTGGAGACTCTCAAGCGATTAAACCCGCCAGTGGTGGGCATGGCTTGCATCTCCATGGAATATCATAAAGTCTTCCAACGTACCGCCCAACTGGTGCGCCAGGCCCTGCCCCATGCCCCCCTGATTGTGGGTGGGGTTTATGCCACGGTTCTGCCGGAACAGGTCATGTCCATCCAGGAGATCGACTATCTGGTTATGGGTGAGGGTGAGTACCGGCTGTTGGCCGTTCTCAACCATATCCATAAAAAGGAGGGGGATCTGTCCAAGGTGGATGGTCTGGCCCTGCGGCAGCAGGATGGCTCTGTTAAAATTCAGCCGGTGATCAACTATATCGAGGATTTGAACGTCTTTCCCTACCCGGATTTTTCCGATCTGGATTTTGCCGCTTATGCCAACGTGGCCTCCCGTTATCGCTTTTTCAGCTATCCCCGGCGATTTCCTTCCACCATCATGGTCTCCTCCCGTGGCTGCCCCTTCCATTGCATCTTTTGCAGCAGCAGTTTAATTAGCGGCAACCGGATTCGTTTCCGCTCGGCGGAACATGTGCTGGGGGAGATTGACCGTCTGGTGCAAGATTATGGGGTGAAGGATATCGTCTTTCTCGATGACAACATGTCCCTGGACAAACGACGTTTCAAAAAAATTCTCCAGGGGTTGATCGACCGCAATTATGATCTCACCTGGAAAAACAACAACATTGCCGTCTACACCCTGAATGATGAAATATTGGAACTGATGCGCAAAAGCGGCTGTCACCAACTGGTTCTGCCTTTGGAATCGGGATCGTTGGAAACCTTGCGCTATATGAAAAAGCCCATTCGCAATCTGGATCATGTGCGGGCGGTGGTGAAGAAGGCCAAGGAGCTTGGTTTTGATACCTGTGGCCTGTTTGTGATCGGTTTTCCCAACGAAACCTGGGACATGATCCGGGAGACGGTGGAGTTTGCCGACAGTTTACGACTGGACTACAGCTCTTTCAGCATTGCCACCCCGCTGCCACAAACCGAACTGTTGGACATTGTTCGGGAGCAAAATTTATTGTTGGAGGGTTTTTCCTTCGATGAAAAATTTTTCTTCGGCTTTGGTCGCTGCTCCATCACCACCGAGTCGTTCACCCCGGAGGAGTTGGAAATTTTACGGGCCTACGAATGGGATCGCCTCAACTTCCGCACCCCGGAACAAAAAGAGGTGGTTGCCCGCATCAATGGTCTGTCTTTGGAAGAGCTGGAACAATGGCGATTGCGCACCAGAAGGGATATGATCAAGCGGGTGAAATCTTATGGGTGAACAACCCCTAAATCGTGTATACTCAAGGTTCAAACTTTCATCTCCATCATGAAGGTGACACCATGAAAACACTACTTCCCTTATTGGAGCCGGGTCTGTTGGGTAAGAGTGTTGGCGTTATTGGTCGTTTCAACCATGCCAATCAATTAGAAAAAATTGCCGAAGTGGAACCTGTCAGCCCTCTGAATGCCCGTGATGTAGCAGCACGACTGGAAGCGTTTCATCAACTTCAGGATGGTTGGCTGGACGGAAAAGGGGTGGCTCCCAAACCAGATGGATTGATCTGGCTGGCAGATTCTTTTCACCGATACTATCCAAAAGAGTTGATTCTGCCCTATCTCTATCCCACTGCGGAAGGGGGGATTCAGGCAGAATGGACCTTGGAAGATTATGAAATTTCCCTGGAGGTGGATTTGGTATCGAAACAGGCAGAATGGCACTGCCTGAACATGGTTACAGATTGGCAAGAGGAAAAAACATTAACCTTGACCCATGAATCGGCATGGAACTGGCTGGTGAAACGACTTCTGTCTCTGAAGGCGGAGAATGGGGGATGAACCTGAAAACCCTGCTATTGCGCCAAATCCATCCCAACTTTATTCAAGATGGAAGAGTCAGTTCGCAAGCCTTTCGCCCCACCCCCAAGGATGAAGATTTACTTTCTGTCTACCATGGGGATCTCATAACTCCAGAAGCTGCCTGGACTCACTTCAATGGTCAACCAAAGTGCAGTTCGGTAGGGGTCATGGGGGTTTCAGTTGCTGAGTGTGAAGAACTGGCGTTATCAGCGAGACCTGATCCTCTGCCTTTTCCAGAACATGCCGTGATTGATTTTTCAACCTTCTCCAAAAGCCAGATTGAAAAAAAGGCCAAACAGTTACGCGTAAGAGCGGAAGAACGGAACTGGCTTTATCAGCCTTGATGATTATCAGGAAATCAGGCGGTTATTCTATGAACTGGGAAGTCATCATCCACCAACTGTTGAATAACCTTCCCCATCTCCTGGCCATTTACGCCTTTGGCAGCCGCATGAATGGCCATGCCGGGGTGGAGAGTGATCTGGATTTGGCGGTGTTGTCGGAAGGAAAATCAAACCCCGTACTCTTGTGGCATTTGGCAGGTGAGTTGTCAGAGCTGGCAGGCTGTCCGGTGGATCTGGTGGATTTAAGAGCAGCATCCACAGTAATGCAATATCAGATTATCACCACGGGGCAACGGATATGGAGCCAGGATTACCGTGCCAGCCTCTATGAAAGCTTCATCTTGAGCGCGAAAACCTCACTGAATGAGGCCCGCGCACCGATCTTGCAACGCATTCTTGATGAAGGAGTCATCCATGGTAGATGATGTGGTGATCAATAAAGCGGCCATCATTGAACGGTGTGTGGCCCGTGCCAGGGAGGAGTACGAAAAATCACCGGAAACCTTTGCCAACGACTTCACCCGCCAGGATGCTGCCATTCTCAACATTCAAAGAGCATGCGAGGCTGCACTGGATTTGGGACAGCATCTGATTCACCGGGAACGACTGGGCGTCCCCCAAGGGTCAAGGGAGGTGTTTGATCTGTTGGCCCGTGGGAGATGGATTGAGCACACCCTGGCTTCCAAACTCAAATCCATGGTGGGATTCCGCAACATTGCAGTGCATGACTACCAAACTCTGCAATTGCCTATTACCGTTGCCATTATTACCAACCATCTGGAAGATCTTTTGGACTATGCGAAAATTCTCCTGCTAAGGGGATAATAAAATTAGATAAATCATAAATAGTCCCACACACTTTCCTCTACAAAAACAATCAAGTAACAAAAAATCTGGTACCCACGGTCGGGGTCGAACCGACATGCCCAAAGGGCAACGGATTTTAAGTCCGCAGCGTCTACCAATTCCGCCACGCGGGCAAACCAGGGGTAGAATAATCCTCTATTCTGGCCTTGTCGTCAACCAACTTTAACAGAATGCCCGGTTGGAGATAAAACTTCATCGCCTCCCTTTCACAAAATGCAGGCACTCACCCAATTGTTCCCTTTTTCCCTATCCAGTATATCCCTGAATGGACGATTTCCATTACTTTTTGGTTGAATTCAACTTGGCGGGAAAATTATAATGGCCGCCAGACAGGATGAATCTGTCCACCACAACCCCTGCTGAATCAAAGGGATTCATTGGCATTTTCTTTGTGTACGTGTTGTCAGGAAGGAGATTCCCATGAAAAAAACCATCGCAGCCCTTTTGTTGGCCATCACCCTCGGAATGGCCAGCCTGCTCCCAGCCACCGGTGAATCCTGGTGGGGTTGGGATCCCTATTATCCACCTCCCTATTACGGTTACGGTTATTATCCCTATTATGGCGGTCCTTGGGGGGGCGGTCCCTGGGGTGGTGGTCCCTGGGGAGGCGGTCCCTGGGGCGGTGGTCCCTGGGGTGGTTGGCCCTGGTGGTAAGCTTTCTCTTTCACAGCCGGGTTCGCCCGGCTGTCTCATTTTATGGGTAAGGCCACCCGAAAACCGATATCCGCATAGCTGCTGTCGGGATAATTTCTCCCCCGATAGGCCGAACGCAAATATTCCGCCTGATAATGCCAGGAACCTCCCCGGCGCACCCGAAATCCTCCCCCATAACTGCACAAGGGATCCACCTCTGTGGCCTGGGGCTTCGCATAAAATTTTTCATCAAAACCATCCTGACACCACTCCCAAACATTGCCATGCATATCGTACAGACCAAAGGGGTTGGCAGGATAAGCCCCCACCGGGGTGGTGCCCCCCTTGTTGCTGGCCGCAAAGTTGGCCTGCTGGGCCGTGATTTTTTCACCAAAGGCGTAGGGAGTTCGGCTACCTGCCCGGCAGGCATACTCCCATTGGGCTTCCGTGGGCAGGGTAAAAGGCAGGCCAGTCTGACGTTGCAACCATTGGCAATAGCAACGGGCATCAAACCAGGAGACACACACCACCGGATGCTCCTCCTCCTGGGGAAAACCGGGATTGCGCCATTGCACCCCCTCCCACTCCCCCCAACCAGTGGCCGCCAAGCCAAAGGCCCACCCCTCCTGCTCCGCATCGCTCACATGATGGGACTCTTCCACAAACTGACGAAACTGTCCCACCGTCACCGGATAACGGGCCAACCAAAATCCCCCCACCGTCACCTCATGCAAGGGTACTTCCCGTTGGAACCAGCTTTGATATCTTTTTTCCCCCGCAAACTGGGTGAGAGGAATTTTTTCCTCCGGCAACTGACCCATGGCAAAGGTGCCTCCCGGCAGCCAGATCATCTCCAAACCCGAAAGAGGCTCCCGCCAGACTTTTTCCTGCACATCCGGCATGGCCACCACCCGCCCCCGCTGCCAGCGGCTCTCCTCCCGACGCAACGCCCTGGCCAAGGCGGCAAAAGTCTGGTAGCGACGCACGCGATCACGCCACAAACACCGCTCCACAATCTCCCGACATCCCGCCAACTCCTCTTCCATCCCGGCAGGCCAGATGGTTTCTTCCTTGTCTGTCAAACCTGCAAAAGGTTGTTCCCCCTCTTGGGTTTGTAAATTTTTACCGGTGAGGATTAAATAGGCGATCATTCCCCAACTGAAGATGAGGGCCACTTGATCCACTTCGTTGGTGTCTGCTTCATGGAGTTCAGGTGCCCAATAATATTTGGTGGTTTCCACCCGTTGGAAGGCTGCCGCTCCTTGCCGGTGCAAACCTCCCAAATCGGCGATGGCCAGGGATAACGATCCTTGCTGACACTCCCGTACCAAAATATTGGAAGGTTTCAGGTCGGTCATCAGCAGCCCGGTGTCCGCCTGCAACCGATGGAGTAAATCCCCTAACCGAAGCAACAAGGCGCGTTTGCGTTTGGGGTTGAGGGAACCCTCCTTGTATAAGGTCTGCACACAACTGCGCAAATTCCAGGGCCAATAATCCATGTAGATCAAACCATAGATGGCCACCTGGCTCTCTTCTTGCCGATGTTCATAACGAAAAAAATCACGAATACGAATCAGGCTGGGATGGTGCAAAAGATCGGTGCGACTGGTCAATCGCCGCCAATCCCGACTGGCAGCCGGTCCGATCCATAACACATCTTTGGCCAGTTTGGCCGATTGGCGAAATTCCAGGGGAACAAACTTGATGGCCACCTCTTTCAAGGCATCACGGGCATAAAAAACCTGACCAAAATTACCCGCCGCCAACAGCCGTTCCACCTGATAGCCGGGGGTAAAATGTTGCACAATGGCTGCGGCCTCCTCCAAGGAGAGGTCGGGACGCTCCAGGCCGGAACTCATTTCATCCTCGCCATGCCATAACTGGTGCCAATGCGTTTGCGTTGCAGGGGGCGTTCATCCTGCCAATAGGAGGCGGTCATTCCTTTCTTCCAGGCGGGATTGGGAATCCAGCCAGCATTGACCTGTAACCGTTGGTTGAGAAAATCCCTGGCATCCAACACCTGTTCATATTCA
>JADFXB010000062.1 GCA_015233935.1 Magnetococcales bacterium
ACAAACAACATGCGCTCTTCCACCATGGTCATGCCCACGGAAAGCCACATGGGAAAGAGTTCACCATTTTTGCGTTGACCCGTCACCTCCCGTCCAACACCGATAATGCGGGCAATGCGGGTTTGGCAATAATTATGCAGGTAACCATCATGCTGGGAGCGGTAGGGTTCGGGCATCAGGGAGGAAACATTTTTGCCTTTAATTTCATCCTCCTGATAGCCAAACATTTTTTCTGCCGCCGGATTGAAGGATTCAATGATTCCCTGGGCATCGATCACAATAATCCCGTTGACAGCCACCTGGATGATGGCCCGGTTTCGTTCTTCGCTGGCCGTCAAATCCAGGGTCATCTGCTTGGCCAGGGCCAAGGCATGGCGACGAGATTGATTGATCATCCAGACAAATCCAAACAACAGAAGACTGGAGAAAAGACCACTCCCCAACACGTAAAGCGGTTTATCCTTATCCCGACTTACCAGGAAGGCCGGGGTGCCATGAAAAACCAGGGTCCATTCATGCTGGGCAATCACCAACCGCTCCTGGCGGACAAAGGGGATGTCTTTAATGTTTGTATCACGGAGGATTCCATCGGAGTCAAACATCAAAGCTTCATCCGTTAGCTGGCCTCCATCATAAATATGTAAATCAATCATCTTCCCCATATCGCCTAAGATGCCCTTCATCAAATCATCCATACGAAATGGGGCGTACACATAGCCCTGGATGGCCCGGCGTCGCTCCTCTACCGTTTGAACGGGCCAATCTCTTTTGTAGACCGGCCAGTAGAGCAAACAACCTGCCTGGGGGCGTTGGTCCGTCTCCTGAACAAGTTTCACCTTGCCTGACAACACCCCTACCCCCGAATCTCTGGCCTGTTCCATGGCCGCCCGCCTGACCGGCTCGGAAAACATGTCAAAACCAAAAGCTCGCAAATTCCGCTTATCAAAGGGTTCAAGAAAAACAATAGATGTATAAGTAGAGCGTTTCCCCTCTGGACGAATATGGTAAACGGGAAACCCCTCGGAACGGATGGCGCGGATATGATCGGTCAATTCTTCAGGCGGGATGTGGAGAGACCAGCCAACCCCTTGAATACCTGGAAAGAGTTCACCCACTTTCAGCAAGCGGACAAACTCTCGCCATTGCTGACGATCCACCGGACCTGCTACCACTTGCAGGGCCACACCGCTTCGCAAGGCTTGTTCATAATAGGTCAAGCGATCCACAATGGATTCTTTGTGGCGAACAACTTCGGCGGTGAAGGCATTTTCAGCCCTGGTCAGGGTCACCTGGTGAACTATTTGCCAACCCAACAGGGTCAGGACCAAGCTGACCAACAGGACGAGCCATTGAGCATAATCCCCTCCCTTATGGGAAGGTTTGGCAAGCAGGGAGGGGATGGCCATGTTTGGTTACCTCAATCCCAGGGGGCGACCCGGTTGACCTCTTCCACCGTGGTAAAACCGCGCAAAACTTTCTTGATGCCGTCATAGCGCATGCTTTTGTATCCCACCCGGTTGGCTGCTTCATAAATTTGTTGGGCGGAGCCTCTTTCAATCACCAGACGGCGGATTTCGTCGCTCACCGTCACCATTTCATGGATGGCCATGCGCCCGGAAAAGCCGGTATTTTTGCACTGCGAACAGCCCTTGCCCCGATAAAAAAGAACCTCTTGCTTGCCATCCCAATGAAAAAGGCGATCCATCATTTCCCTGTCGGGCTGGTAGCTTTCCTTGCAGTTTTCACAAATACGCCGCACCAGCCGCTGGGCCATGATGCCAATCAGGGAAGGCCCCACCAGGAAGGGTTCCACGCCGATTTCAATCAAGCGGGTGACCGCCTGCAAGGCGTTGTTGGTATGAAGGCTGGAGAGAACCAGGTGACCTGTCAATGCCGCTTCGGTGGCAATCTTGGCGGTTTCCAGGTCACGAATTTCCCCTATGAGGATCACATCCGGATCCTGGCGCAAAAAAGAGCGCAAGGTGGTGGCGAAGTTCATGCCGATGGCAGGATTGACCTGCACCTGATTGATGCCTGGCAGGCGATATTCCACCGGATCTTCCACGGTCATAATGTTAACCGACGGTTGATTGATGGCTTTGATGGCAGCAAACAGGGTGGTACTCTTGCCGGACCCGGTGGGACCGGTGATAAAAAAGACCCCGTTGGGAGAGAGGATCAACTCCCGAATTTGATCATAAATGGACTTGGAAAAGTTGAGATCTTCCAAGTCCGGAACCTCCCGCATATTGATCTGGGAGAGCAGGCGCAAAACCACCTTTTCCCCATGTACAGAAGGTACGGTGGATACCCGAAAATCCAGGGAGCGATTGGTCAGCTCCAGGCGCAAACGACCATCCTGGGGGCGGCGCAATTCGGTGATATCCATGGTGGAGAGGGCTTTGAGACGGGAGGTAAAGGGAATCAACACCTCCTTGGTGAGACGTCCCCGCTCCTGCAACATGCCATCGATGCGAAAACGCAAAGTGCCATGGGTCTCTGTTGGTTCCACATGAATATCGCTGGCCCCTTCCTTGGCGGCCAGCAGCAAGACCGAACGGGTCAAATCCACCATGGCCTGGCTGCCTGCCAGTTTTTCCAAGGCTGCGGCACTGACCTCCCCGCTGCCCGGTTCGATCAACATGGCCATGGCCTTTTTGTCGATCTCTCGCAGCTCTTTTTCGTCCTGGTATTGAATATCGATGGCATCCTGAATTTCGTCGGGCAGGGCGCATACCGGACTCAAACGACGGCCGCTGATTCTTTCCGCCTCCAACAGAGCGGCCCGGTCACTGGGATTGGCCATGGCCACGGTAACCGTCTCGGCTCGTGCACCGGTGCGGGTTCCCATTTGGTAGACCATGATCATGGCATATTTGCGTGCCAAATGCTGGGGCAACAACTTGAGCACTTCCGGTTGAAACAGGGAGGAGGGCAAGTCGATCCAGGCCACCCCAAAGGCATCGGCCCACCATTGGGAGGCATCCCGGCGGGAGAGAATATTCTGGGCAATCAAAAAGCGAAACAGGCGCAAGCCATCCTGCTTGGGTCCCAGCAAACGGGCAATATCTTCCGCAGGAATAAGATTGAGCTGACGAATACGTTCCACAAAGGGAGGATTTTGAATCATCATGGCGGTGTCACCTTTTTACGACGTTTTTCCACCATGGCCTGGATCTCTTTTTGGGAAAGTTGCTTTTTGCGGGAGACCTTGGACTGGGCATCATCCGCCTTGATCTCCTCCAGCATTTTTTCCAGGTCATACTTCATGGCTTACCTCCTGCTGCCCGGCTCTCCTGCATGTAATATTCCCAGGTTTTTTTGATGATCGCCTTAATCTCGGTTATGGGAGTGTCCTTGCGGATGAAATCATAGGCCCCTGCCTCCAGACAATCCTGGACAATTCCCAGCGTGGACAGGGAAGAGAGCATGACCACCAGGGCACCAGGGGATTCGGCCTGGATGGCTTGCAGGGTTTTCAGGCCATCCATCAGGGGCATATTGATATCCAGCAAGGTGATGTGGGGCTTGTGGGCACGGAATTTTTCCAATGCCTCCACCCCATTACGGGCCTCGGCCACCACTTCGGTTTTCATGGCGGTGAGGACACCCTTTAACAGGCTCCGAATATGGGCTTCATCATCCGCTACCAAAACTCGCACCTTGTCACTCATGGTTGAACCTTCACGTCTTCTATGGGTAAAGTCACGATAAAGCCACATCCACCGCCGGGGTTGTCTTCCACGGTAATAGAGCCGTGGTGGGCATCCACAATTTTTTTGACAATGTAAAGCCCCATGCCATTGCTCTTTTCATCCCCGGTGGGTTGGGCACTGAGCCGTTGGAAAGGTTTGAACAGGTTTTCCCGATCCTCTGGGGAAAGACCAGGGCCTTGGTCTTCCACTATAAATCCCACCCTCTCTTCCTCTTTGAACACACCAACCGTCACCTGCCGACCCGGTGGGGAATATTTGATGGCGTTGGAGAGTAAATTATCCACCACCTGTCCCATTTTGTCTCGATCAAAAAGCAGGGCAGGCAATGGCGGCTGGGGGTTCCAGATCAATGGGATGCCTTTGGCCTCTGCACTGGGTGTCCATTGTGTAATCCCTTGTTGCAGGAGGTCTTCCAGGGCGTTTTCCTTCAGGTTTACCGCATAACGACCGCTCTCTATGGCCGAAATATCCAGAAGATCGCTGAGCAAGGTCAGCATGTGCTCACTGACCCCATGGATGGTAGTACAAAATTCCCGCTGGGTTTCCTGCTCCAGCTCCTCTTCCAGCAACAGTTCACTCATGCCGCGAATGGTGACCAATGGGTTGCGCAAATCATGGGCCGCCATGCCAAGAAAGATATTTTTCAACTGGTTGAGTTGCCGCAACTCTTCATTCACCGCAGACAGGTTACGGTTGAACTGTTTCTGTTGCTCCATGGCCTGTCGCAAAGCCAAATGGGTGCGCACCCTTGCCAATAAAATGGGAGGAGATATGGGCTTGGTGATATAATCCACCGCCCCCAAGGCCAACCCGCGACTTTCATCCGCCACCTCTCCCATGGCCGTAACAAAAATGACCGGTATGGACTGGGTTGCCTCATCCCTTTGCAACGTTTCCAACACCTGGTAGCCATCCATCTCCGGCATCATGATGTCCAGGAGGATTAAATCCGGTGGGGTGTCGCAAACAGCCCGCTGGAGAGCCTGTTGGCCATTGCGGGCCACAAGAATTTCATACTCCTCTTCTAATAAATTTTTGAGGAGGTTCAAATTAAATTTTTCATCATCCACAATCAGGATGACTGCCTTTGCGCCATCAGCCAACAAATCCTCCCATTTTCAATAAGGGCAGATACATGCCCACCACAATACCACCGATCATGGCCCCAAGGAGTACCATGATAAAGGGTTCCATGAGGGCCTTGATGTTGTCCACCGCCCGGTCCACCTCTTGATCATAAAAATCCGCCACCTTATTGAGCATAAAATCCAAATTACCGGTGGTCTCCCCCACATAGATCATCTGGGTCACCAAGGGGGGAAAGACTTGATTTTCCTCCCAGGGTTCCGTCAACAGACGACCTTCCATGATGGAAGATTTGGCATTTTCCACCGCCACTTCCAAGACCCGATTGCCGGCGGTGCGGGCCACCGGCTCCAAACATTCCAAAATGGGCGTCCCCGCCGCCAGCATGGTACTGAAAGAGCGGGCAAAGCGGGCGATGGCTGCCTTTTTGAGGATTTCTCCCAAGACGGGAAACTTGAGCAGGGCATCGTCCAGGTCATAGCGCACTTTGGGGCTTCGCTTATAAGCGACAGAACCTGCCTTAACCCCCACCAAAACCGCCGCCAACACAACCCACCACCACGCCTGGGTAAACTCGGACAGGGAAATCACCGTCTGGGTGGCCATGGGCAATTCGGCATCAAAAGATTTGTACAAGTCCACAAAAACCGGCACCACCTTGACCATGAGCATATAAAAAATGGCCAGAGCAATGATCAACACCACCACAGGGTAGGTGAGGGCAGAACGAACCTTGTTTCTAAGATTAAAGGATTTTTCCTTATAGGTGGCCAGGCGGTCCAGGACAACGTTCAGCACCCCGGATTTTTCCGCCACCCGCACCAGATTGATGGTGAAGGCATCAAACAGGGCCGGTTCTTTTTCCATGGCATGGCTCAAGGAGACCCCCAAACCAATGGAATCCCGAATGCGCAAGCTCATTTCCGCCAGAATGGCCTTGTTGCTTCCCTTGGCCATCTGGGTAAAGCAGGTCATGAGGGGAATCCCCGCCCCCACCAACACCGACAATTGGCGCAGATAGATGACCACATCCTGCTCCGTCACCCTGACAGGAAACAAAGAGAAGCCCTCCCGCCCCTTTTGCCGGATGACAAACTCTTTGTAGCCTTGCTTGCGCAGCTTGCTGATCACCACGTTTTGGTTATCTGCCAGCATCTCCCCCTTTTGGGATAGACCGTTCCGGTCGGTGGCCTGCCAGATAAATACCGCCATTGCCCTCTCCCAAGTTTGTGGAGCCAAGGGTCCAGCTCCTTGACTTTACTGTAAAATCCGCACCCCGTTCAAGGGATCGGACCAGGCTGTCACGGTGGTCAACTCCACTTTGCGGGAGATGCCCTCCACATCTGACCAGGAATTTTGCACCTGGAGAACCTTGTAAGGTGGGGTGGTGTTGGTGGTCACCGTCCAAACCAGAGAATAGGTGGTATTGGGGGTGGTCACACTCTCAGAGCCGCCCGCCAAGGCATCATAACTACTTCGGTTGCCATAGCCCCTTAATCGTTCCAATTTGTTTTGGGCCAATTGCAGGGCATCCTTGTATTGCCGGGATTGAATGCCCGCTTTGGTAATGGTGCGGGAAAAATAGGCGGTGGTGCTCAAGCCAAAAATCAAGAGGGTGGCGGCAACCAAGATTTCCACCAGGGTGAATCCCCCCATGTTGTGTTTCACAGAGGAGGTTTTCATGGAAAATCCCTCCAACCACCAGGCACCCTGGTTACCCCACTCCCCATACTTCCACCAAACAGACTGACCAGGCGGTTCATCACCGCCGGATCATACACCACATCCGGGACTTTAGAGGCGTTATAGTTGTTTTGAACAATAATCCCACCATAAACGGTGGTCACTTTGGTGGCGGTTCCCGTTCCCGTGAGATTGCGACAGTAAAGGACGCCATAGATGACATTGCTGTCCGTCAACTGACAATCCTGATTGGTGATTAAAATCACCGGGCTGGTGGGAGAGCCAATGGTATTGGCCCCGGATAACACCAAATTGGAGTTGATCCACAACGCCTGACCGGTGACCCCGGCAAGTTGGCTGTTGCAGTTGGCCCCACAGGTAATGTTGGTCAAGGTGGGTTGAATTTCAGCAGGGGTGCCATCAAAAAACATTTTAAAAAATTGATCCACGGTGGCCGAGGAGAGGGAAGTATCGTTGGCTTTGGTGGTGGGATCGTTGCTGGCCGTGTTGTGGGTGCCATCCGCTCCCACGGTGCCCGCACCATTGCTGTAGGAGGCACTGCCACCCGACCATACGGTCCGGTCATTGGCAGGTTGATTGGAATACAGGTTGGTGACTTTGGCATTCAGGATAAGGGTAACCTGATTTTTGACCGTAATGGCCGACCGCAAGGGAGCCGGGAACAGAGAACTGGATAATTGGGCCTGCATGCGAGAGGTGCGCCGGATTGGACAGGCAGAGGTGCAAGGTGAACAGCCATCCGCACACCCCACGGCAGTCAGGTTCAACAATTTTAAATTGCCCACCGTGGGATTGGAAAAGGTAAGGTTGAACCCCACATCCGCAGGCAACAAGCCAGCAGGGGCCTGAAAGGTGTTGCTGTCCACCAAACCATCCTGACTGTTGGTATCCACAATCACCGTGCGCACAAAGGCCCCATCCGACAACTGGGCCAAACCCCACTCCAAACCAGCTTCGGCGGCCAGGGTGGCCTTGGCAGCCCGATATTCATTGTTCACCACCTGCTGCCCACGTAACACCACCTGACCGGTATAGATGGCCCCCAGGGTGATCATTAATAAAATACCCAGGGAAACCCCCAAGGTGGCAATACCCTGTTGTCTGCCAGTTGCTCTCATGGCACCCGCTCCACCACAACGTTACGCACCATGAGAAAAAGGCCGTCGCTTTGGGTGAGGACCGCCTTTTGTCGCAAATGGCCGGTGAGGGTTATCTCCAATCGATGGTTGCGTAAAAGCACATCATTATTAATCGGCGGGGCTGCAACACAGTCGGTGCCAGATTGGGTATAGTTGAGACACAGGGAGTTGCTGAGATTAAACTGCAAAGAATCCACCACCACCGCTGGCGTCGTGAGGGCCAACCATTCCCCACTCTGACAATCCAAACTACTGCCACTCTGGCGCATCTCCACCATCCCCTGGTTCAAACGAAAACCATAACGTTCATCAGGAGAAGCCGTATCCAACAGACCATTTGCATTAAGATCATAGCTGAAAATAATGCAGGAGTTGGCCGCCTCCCGGTCAGATTTCCCACTTGCAACCCATTGGGGGATTGGGTGAAGGGATTGATGAAGCCGTTATGAACGGCAGTTGCTGCCCCCGCCCAGGAACCGGAGCGTCGGACCTCCCGCTCCACCATGGCCAGGGTGGTTTTGATCTCCTGATTGAGCAGACTGCGTTGCAAAGTCGTGGTGTGGTCGCCCAAGGCCCTGGTCATGTAATCGGTGATCCAGGCAAAGAGGATAAAACCGATGGTGATGGCCACCAGCAATTCCATCAGGGTATAGCCCCTTTGGCCCCCTCTCCCACGCCCGCTCAACATGGGGAAAAAGGTGGGAGTTGACTGGCACATCCCCGAATCCTCCCCACTGGATTGAGTTCCACCCGCACCTGTTGACCACTGGTACTCTGAAAAACCACCGTTCCACCACTCACTGCCATCCCCCGCACCGGCTCAAATCCGGTGGTTTGATTGGTAAAGGTGGTGGATACCAGTTGCACATTTTTAAAATTTGCCCAACTGTTCACCTTCTGCACCCCGTTCAAGGTGCAACCGGTCCCCCCTGGCTGGCAGGAACAGGTTTGCGCTGGATTGTCACTCAAACCATAACACCAGGTTGCCCCAGTCTGAAATCGAATGGTCACCGTGCTGTTTTTGGCCACCGCCTCGGAACGCATCAAGGTCAGATCACTCATCAAGGCTTGGGCCGCCCCCTTGAGATGTTGCCTTTCCGTATAGCTTTTCCAGGAGGGTACGGCCACCACCACCAGGATCACCAACAGGATCATCACCACCAACACTTCTGCCAGTGTGGTGCCTGCCTGGGAAGATTTATTTATTCCAGCAGGTTTTCTGTGCATTGGTCACCACCACAGGACCATTCTGGTCCAGTTGCAGAACAAGACAGGAGGTGTCTTTCAGTTGGGAGGAGTTGGCAGCAGGGGTTGCCGTAACCATAAAGGTGGTGGCCGTCACATTGCTGATGGCAATGGTATAATATCCCCCCTTGGAAACCCCTTGCGGCCACACATTGGCCAGGCTCCCATAGGTGGTATGTTCAGCCCGCCATTGTTCCTGGGCCAAAGCCACCATTTGCAAGGTGGCATAGGCATCGCCCCGACGGCTTTTAATGACATGCTGGTTGTATACAGGAATAGCCAACGTTGCCAGGATGACCACCACCACCATGGCCACCACCAGCTCCATCAGGGTAAATCCCCGACAGGATTTTTTAAATATTAAAGAAGGTCGATTCATAATAATTTGCCCACCCATTTCCCATGAACGGTGATCATGTTACCATCATGGCAGATTGGCGGCCTTCATGCTAGAAAAGAGTTGCTTTGTGCTTGAAATGAATGCCATCATCCCCCATCTTTCCTGTGAAGCAATACGAGTTGGATCCTGGATATGTATTTCCTTTATACCATCATGCTGGGGTGTTTTTTTCTATTTTTATTGCCCGCCCTGGCATGGACCTACTTTTTTACCCCCAAATATCGTCATACCTTACGGGAACGATTTGGCACACTACCCTGTAGTGGTCTGGCCAATGCCAAAACCCCCTGTATCTGGATCCACGCCGTCTCGGTGGGAGAAGCCATGGCGGCCAAAGGATTGGTGGAGGCCTTGCGTCGCCGCTATCCCAAACATCGCCTGCTCATGTCCACGGTGACCAAAACCGGACGAGAGGTGGCCCATCAGCAGTTACCCCACGTCAACCTGTTCTATCTGCCCCTGGATTTTCCCTGGATCGTCAACAAGGTGGTGGCCCTCCTGCGCCCCCGCATGCTGGTGGTGATGGAAACCGAATTGTGGCCCAACCTCTACCATGCCTGCCAACGCAACCAGGTTCCCATTCTGGTGGTCAACGGCAGACTCTCCCCCCGTTCCGCCAAAAGATATGGCCTGGTCGCCTTCATGATGCGCCGTTTTCTGCAACCGGTCAGTCAGTTCGGCATGCAAAGCGAAGAGGACGCCCTGCGTCTGGTGAAACTGGGGGTCTACCCCCATAGAATTACGGTAACCGGCAATTTAAAATATGACCAGGCCATGAACCTGCCCGCAGAACCCCTCACCCACGAAATGCGGGAACGGTTGGCGGTGGGTGAGGATCCC
Organism: Magnetococcales bacterium; assembly: GCA_015233935.1. GTDB lineage: Bacteria > Pseudomonadota > Magnetococcia > Magnetococcales > JADFXB01 > JADFXB01. The sequence goes on from JADFXB010000062.1 coordinate 10,131, forward strand.
CTGTGGCTGGCAGCCAGCACCCATAACAAGGAAGAGGAAATCGTCCTCAAATCCTATCTGCAATTGCGGCAAACCCATGGACGATTGCGCCTGATTCTGGCCCCCCGCCACCCGGAACGCACCCGCCAGGTGGCCGACTTGATCCGCAGCATGAACCTGGAACCGGTCCTCTTTTCCGATTTGCACCAAACCTGGCAGAGCCATGAAATTCTCCTGGTGGATCAAGTGGGCTGGCTCTTTCGCCTCTACAGTCTGGCCAAGGTGGTCTTTGTGGGGGGCAGCCTCATTCCCCATGGCGGACAAAATATGCTGGAACCTTCGGCCTGGGGTATTCCACCCGTCTTTGGCCCCCATACCGTCAATTTTCGCCAAGTGGTGGAACGCCTGCTGCAGGCCAACGCCGCCATCCAGGTGGCCGACGGCCAGGAATTGACCAAGGCCATCCACACCCTGCTCGACGACGAAGAGCGACGCTCCGCCATGGGTAGACATGCCCAATGGGTGGTGGAAGAAAATGTGGGTGCCCTGGAACGTACCCTGGAGTTGTTCGACAATTATTGAGGTAAATGGCCCATGTCCCTCCTGGCCACCATGCTCCCCATTCTGGAAGGTCGTCGCCCCCCCCAATCTATATTGGAGTGGAGCGTTGCCCTGGCCTTGCGCCCCCTGGGAAGCGTCTATGGCTGGATCGGTGCACTGCGTGAACGCCTCTACCAACAAAATCTGCTCACCACCCACATCCCCCCCTGCCCAGTCATCAGCATTGGCAACCTGGTGAGCGGCGGAACCGGCAAAACTCCCATGACCCTATGGCTGGTGCGCCGATTGCTGGAAATGGGCTGGAAACCGGCAGTGGTCAGCCGTGGCTATGGCCATCACAGCCAGGAAACCGTCACCGTGGTCTCCGACGGCGTCGGCCAACCCCTGGCCCCCCCCATGGCCGCCGACGAGGCCACCTTTCTGGCGGAACGCCTGCCGGGAGTTCCCGTCCTCTGCTCCCGCCGTCGTCATAAGGCCATCACCCTGGCCCACGATCTGCTCAACTGCAATCTTGTGGTGCTGGATGATGGCTTTCAACACTTGGCCGTAGCCCGCCACCTGGATATTTTGCTGCTGGACGGCCAACATCCCTGGGGCAATGGTCGCCTGCTGCCCGCTGGCGTCCTGCGGGAACCCATCACCGCCCTCTCCCGCGCCCATGTGGCCATCATCACCCGTTGCAGCGATCCGGCCCTGGCCCAACCCCTGCTGGCTACGTTAAACACCATGGCCCCCAATCTGCCGGTCCTGCTGGCCGATCACCGTCCCATTGGCTGGCGATTGCTGGGTCAAGGGGTGGCAGATCCCCCCAATGGCCGTCTGCTTGCCTTTTGCGGTATCGCCCGCCCCGATTCTTTTTTACTCTCCCTGCAACAGGCCAACATGCAGGTGACCAGTCAACACACCTTTGATGATCACCACCCCTATACCAGCAATGAAATCGCCCAATTGGCGGCCCAAGCCAGACAAGAAGGTGCATCAGCCCTGGTGTGCACGGCCAAAGATGCGGTAAAGTTGCGCTATTTATCCTGTGAATTGCCTATATACTATCTGGAGGTGGACCTGTTTTTTCCCCAAGGGGCACAACCCCTGCTGGAAGAAATCAACCGCCGACTCTCGCCCCCACCGTCCTCTGTGGAGAACCAACCATGAGCCAACCCTCCCGCCACGGCCCGCAAACCATCGCCCTGCACGCAGGCCGCCACGCCTCCGGCGAGAGGGAAAACAGCCTGGCCATGTTTTTAACTTCCAGTTATACCTTTGACTCGGCTCAGCAGGCCAAAGCGGTTTTTGCCGATGAGGAAAAAGGCAACGTCTACAGCCGTTTCACCAACCCCACCGTGGCCGCCTTTGAGGAAAAACTGGCCGCCATGGAAGGGGGAGAAAAAGCCCTGGCCGTGGCCTCCGGTATGGCCGCCATCACCACCACCTTTCTTTCCCTGTTGTCGGCAGGGGACCATCTGGTGTTGAGCCGCTCCGTCTTTGGCTCCACCTCCAACCTGGCCTCCGGCATCCTGCCCCGCTTTGGTATTCAGGTCAGCAAGGTTCCCTTAAGCGATCTTTCCGCCTGGGAGCAGGCCATCACCCCGGCCACCCGGCTGTTTTTTGCCGAAACCCCGGCCAATCCCACCCTGGAAATGGTGGACCTGACGGCACTGGCAGAGATTGCCCACCGTCATGGCATCCTCTTGGTGGTGGATAATGTCTTCTGCACCCCGGTCCTGCAACAACCCCTCGCCTTGGGTTGCGACCTGGTGATTCACTCGGCTACCAAATATATGGATGGTCAGGGCAGAGTATTGGGTGGGGCGGTTGTGGGAAAAGAAAAGTTGATTATGGATAAACTCTTCCCCTTCCTGCGCAATACCGGTCCCTCCCTCTCCCCCTTCAATGCCTGGGTCTTGTTCAAGGGGTTGGAAACCCTACCTTTGCGCATGGAACGTCATTGTGACAATGGGGAAAAGGTGGCCGCCTACCTGGCTTCCCTACCCGCCTTGACCGGCAAGGTTCACTATCCAGGTCTGGCCTCCCACCCCCAACATGATTTGGCCCGTCAGCAAATGCGTCGTTTTGGCGGCATCCTCTGCCTGGAGCTGGACACCCCGGCTCGCGCCCACGCCTTTATCAACGCCCTCTCCCTGGCCACCATCACCGCCAATCTGGGAGACAGCCGCACCCTGGTCACCCACCCGGCCACCACCACCCACGGCAAAATGGCCCCGCAAGATCGCGCATCAGCAGGTATCAGCGACGGTCTGGTACGTCTTTCCATCGGTCTGGAAGACGCCGACGATATTTGTCAGGATATCAGGCAGGCGGTGGAACAGTTGCCTTCATGAAACGGGAGGATCAATCATCCTCTTCCACCGGCGGCTTGCGTTTGGGACGGGGAACCACCGGCTCTTCCCACAAAATGGCCACCTGAAAACGCGCCGTGGAAGAATAGAGGTGAGCGGGCATGGTGAAGGTGTCCCGGAAGCTGATGGTTTGATCTTCCGCCACTTCCACCAGGGAGGGACGTTCGTAAATTTTTTCGTTTTGGCTGTCCAGTGCCTGGAACAACAAGGCGGACTGAATCTTGAATCCGCAAATGTTTTGCACCTTGCTCTGCCAATTCAGAGCCACCCGACTGCCATCCTTGCTGTTGCCTTTTTTGGTTTCCAAATTTTCCAACACCAGGCAAGTCTGCCCACCATCATCCTTTTGCGGGGGAGGTGCCAGATAATTCACCGCTGAACGCCCCTGATTCGGCTGTGACTTATTGCCCAGATAGGGGTTGCAATCGGCGGCCCTTACATATCCGGTGTCCTCGGCATCCCACAACGATTTAAAGTGACGCCGGTTTTGGTTTTTCAATAATTCATTGTAGCCTGAGCAATTGGGCAACAAGTAGACGTGGGTGGCAGGATCACCGATCACGTCATACTCTTCTGCCTGCCCCACCCCCACGGTACAGACAACCAGACCCACCAGCGAAAGCCGGATAACAGCGGAAATCACGTCAAATAACCGGTTCATGCATCGGACTCCAGGAGAAGTTCATCCATATAGCCCTTGCCAGCAGGCAACAGGGAGGCACCGGTGCCCACAAAAACCGCACCGGAAAGAAAACCATGGGGCAACATGGCCCCTCTGGTCGCCCGTTGGGAGGCCCAGGGGGACAGATCGGTGAGAAGACGGGTGCGACTGCCGGAAGAGAGGGTCACCCCTTCACTTTCGGTAAAGGTGATCACATCCACCATGACCTCACCCCGAATCAAGCGTTGAATGCGCACCCCCTGCCCTTTGGAAAGCAGAGGAAATTCATCCAAGCGACAGACCAGCAAACGACGGGAGCGTCCGATGGCGGCCAACATGGGGCCTTTCACCGGCAGAATATGCAACAGTTGATCCCCCGTTTTATAGGAAATGGTCTGCCGTCCTGAACGATAGCTGGTTTGCAGGTCCGATCCCAATATACGAAAACCCTGGCCCAAACGGGTGGTGACAAAATATTCCTGATGGGGCTGGGTGGTCAAAACATAATTGATGCTCTCCCCATGGTCCAGGTCAAACATCATGGTAATGGGGTCGCCAAACCCCTTGCCGGAAGAGATGCGATCCGCCAGGGTGGAATAGACCTTGCCGTTGGTGGAGAGGAAGGTGATGGTATCGGTGGTGTGCACCGGCAAGGAGACGAAAAGACCATCCTCCCCTTTGAAACGAAGTTTGGCCACCGCTTCCGCTTCGTGCCCCTTGATGGTTTTCACCCAGCCCATGCGGGAGAGGATCAAGGTTATGGGTTCTTTTTGCACCAAATCTTCCGGTTTGAGGGAGACCTCTACGGGCGCGCCCACAATTTCGGTGCGGCGGTGGTCGGCAAACTCCTGGCGGGTGGTGACCACCTCTTTACGAATTTCTCCCCACATGATGGCTTGATCTTCCAACATGCGGGTCAAGGCCGCAGCCCGTTCCTCTTTTTCCAACATTTCCTTGCGAATGACCATCTCTTCCAATTTGCGCAAGGATCTTAAGCGCATATCCAGGATGGCGTCCGCCTGCTCCCGGTCCAGAAGAAAGCGGGACATGAGCACCGGGGCGGGTTCGTCGTGCTCTTTGATGATGGCAATCACCTCATCAATATTGAGGTGGGCAATCAGCAGGGCTTTCAACAGGTGAAGCCGTCTGCCGATGGCGGCCAGTTCAAAGCGGGCACGGCGGGTGTGCACCTGGAAACGATGGTCCAGCCAGGCTTGCAAAATTTCTTTCAGGTTGAGCACCTGGGGACGCACCGAGGCGGTGATCACATTGAGATTGACGGTGATCCGGTTTTCCAGGTCGGTATTCTTGAACAGATAGGCCATGATCAATTCGGCGTCCAGGGTACGGGAACGGGGTTCCAGGACGATGCGAATTTTTTCGTCGGACTCATCCCGCACATCGGACAAAAAGAGACACTTGCGATCGACGATCAATTGGGCGATGGATTCGATCAAGCGGGATTTGGGCACCTGATAGGGAATTTCGGTGACGACAATGCGCCAGGTGCCATGGGTCTGTTGCTCTTTGTGCCAGCGACAGCGCAAGCGCAAGGAACCCCGTCCCCCTTCATAGATGGCCAGCCGCTCTTCCGGCTCGGAGGTCAACACCCCGCCGGTGGGAAAGTCGGGGGCAGGCAGGTGAACCATGAGTTCGGGAATGGTGGCGTGGGGATGGTCGATGAGCCACAGACAGGCATCCAGAATCTCCCCCACATTGTGGGGTGGGATGGAGGTGGACATGCCCACCGCAATACCGGTGGCCCCATTGGCCAATAAGTTGGGAAAACGGGCGGGCAACACCACCGGTTCCTGCTGGGAACCATCGTAGGTGGGGGTCATATCCACCGTATCCCGTTCCAGGTCTTCCAGCATGGCCATGGCGATACGGGTCAGACGGGCTTCGGTATACCGCATGGCGGCGGCCCCGTCCCCATCGATGTTGCCAAAGTTGCCCTGGCCATCCACCAAAGGATAACGAACGGCAAACTCCTGGGCCAGGCGGACCATGGCATCATAGGCGGCCTGATCCCCATGGGGATGGAATTTACCGATCACATCACCCACCACCCGGGCCGATTTTTTCGGCGGGGTGGTGGGATCCAGATGAAGGGCACGCATGGCAAACAAAATACGCCGGTGCACCGGCTTCAGCCCATCCCGAACATCGGGCAGGGAGCGGCTGATAATGGTGGAAAGGGCATAGGCCAGGTAGCGTTGTTCCAGCTCGTGGCGTATGGGACTTTCCTGGATGGTATTCATGGCGTCTGCGCCGCAGGACGGCCACGGCGTGCGGGCTTGACCGCCTCATCCATGCCCCCCTCTCCATCCACTGCCGTCAGGGCGGCGGGTGGGGTGGCGGGAACACTGCCATATTTGCCAGGCAACCCCTTGGAGATGCGCACCATGTCTTCAATGCGCTGGAACATGGGAATATTTTCCTTGAGAAAGCGTTTGGCATTTTCCCGGCCCTGGCCGATGCGCTCGCCTTCAAAGGAGTACCACGCCCCCGATTTGTCCACCATCTTTTCTTCCACCGCAATGTCCAACACCTCCCCTTCCAGAGAGATACCTTCCCCATAGTTGATGTCGAATTCGGTGCTTTTGAAGGGGGGAGCCAGTTTGTTTTTCACCACCTTCACCTTGGTGCGGCTGCCCACCACCTCTTCTTTTTCGGTCACCGAACTGATTCGACGAATATCGATACGCACCGAGGCGTAAAATTTAAGGGCGTTACCACCGGTGGTGGTCTCCGGGCTGCCATACATGTTGCCAATCTTCATACGAATTTGGTTGATGAAGATGACGATGGAGTTGGAGCGGGAGATGGAACCGGTCAATTTGCGCAGGGCGTGGGACATGAGGCGGGCTTGCAGGCCCACATGGGCATCTCCCATTTCCCCTTCAATTTCTGCCCGTGGGGTCAAGGCAGCCACCGAGTCCACGATGACCAGATCCACCGCACCGGAGCGTACCAGCATATCGGTGATGGCCAGGGCCTGTTCGCCATTGTCGGGTTGGGAGATGAGCAGTTCGTCCACATTGACGCCCAGCTTGCGGGCGTAGGAGGGGTCCAGGGCGTGTTCCGCATCCACGAAGGCGGAGATGCCTCCCAATTTTTGAATTTCGCAGGCCACATGCAAGGCCAGGGTGGTTTTACCGGAGGCTTCCGGTCCGTAGATTTCCACGATACGTCCGCGTGGCAAACCGCCGATCCCCAGGGCGAGATCGACTCCCAGGGAGCCGGTGGAGACAACCGGTACGTCGGGTGTGGCATCCGCGCTCATGCGCATGATGGAACCTTTGCCAAACTGACGTTCAATCTGGCCTAAAGCGGCATCCAATGCCTTGCTTTTGTTGGGATCGATAACCATGCAGGACCTCACGACAAGCAGGAGAAATGATTGTCGCAGAGTATATCAGGGACGAAAGGGAACCACCACGCCTGGCATATTGTATTTGGCCTGCATCTCTTTACTGGCGTCGGAGGCTTCTTTTTTCTTGGGGAAGGGACCAGCATAAATGCGGGTGAACTGTTTGTCCTTGACGGTGATTTTTTGCCGATAGGAGGGGTAGCCCAAAGACTGGATATAGCGTTCGGAGAGTTGGGCCAGGTTTTCCTCCAGGAAGCTGCCGGCCAGCACTGCAAAGTTGCCTTTGGCAGGGGCGGCGGCATTGCTTGCTGGCGGGGGTGGGGAGGCGGCGGTCTCCTGGCTGTAGGGATCTTCATAGTAGACGGGATAGGGAACGGCCACCGCCGGGGTAGGGTTGAGGACCACACCGGAGGGCAAGGCATAGTAATAAGTAGGATTCGGCAGATTGAGCACCATGGTGGGGGGTTGCATCACCGTGGGGGAGGCCGTGGGATAGGCTGGATAGGACGGATAGTTTGGATAATAGGCAGGCGACTGGCCATAGGGGATCAATTGACCAGGGGAGTACCAGCCAGAGGCCAGGGCGGTGTGGGCCAAGGCCAGGGTGGCGGTGATGAACCATCCGATCCAGAGGCGGCGTGCCATCTCTCTACCGCACCAGAATATAGGGCATGACGGCGGGGCCTGCATAGTTCACCGGTTGGGGGGAAGCAGGCGGCACCGACGAATAGACGATGGCGGGCTGATAGTTGACGGGTTGGTAGCCACCGTAGACCGTTTGACCAAAGGGCATGGATTGCCCGCTGGGTGCGGAGGTATAGGCCAAGTGGGGTTGGGGCACCATCATGGGATTGGGCATGGGAGTGGGGGTGTTGTAGACCACAGGGGTGAGTTGCCCGCTGTTATTGCCCGTGCCAAAATTAATGAGAGAATTGCCCTGATAGCCCATGAGGTAGGGGACAATAACCGCCCCGGCCACGGTCCCGGCCACGAAAGGGAGTACATTATCTGCCATGGCCTTTTCCTGCACCATGCCAAAGCTGCTGATCAAGGCAGCGGCGGTCAACCAGCGAAAGGGAGAAAGCAGAAAGGAAGGTTTCA
>JADFXB010000063.1 GCA_015233935.1 Magnetococcales bacterium
CGATAACCCGGGCAGAACGGGTGGCACGAAAGGACGGTGAAGCCACAATGCTGAGACGCCAACTACAGCATCGTTTTGGTGTTGTGCCTGCCTGGGCTAGTGAGAAAATAGCCAGGGCTGATTCCAGCTTGTTGGAAAAATGGAGCCTCCAGATTTTTGATGCCCCGACCCTGGACGACGTATTCGCGGACAGGGGATAGTGGAGACGATTCCCTGAAAGTGACTCATCGGTCGTCAAGCAGGGGTCGAAATGCAGTCCTCTTGTGCTGTGTGCTGGTGTGGAAAATTTTCTGGTGTGGGTAGAATACTGTTTATTGTCAATGTAGTACACTTCGGTATCGGAATTGGCAACCAAAATAGTTTCAAACTTTTTGCATGTTGCTTCGCAGCACCAAGAAGGGAATTTTCTTTTTAGCGCACCGTTCAGTGCACCATTTTGATTTTGCAGGGCTTTCTCTCTACAATGGCCGACCTTCGGGACGGCCATTGTCGTTTAAAAATGGCCAATAATTATAAGACTTACGGCGATGGATTTGAATAAAATTTCTATTAGTGCCAGACTCACAAAATTTAACATTTGCCTTTTTCTTTTCTCTCTGCCAGAATTCTCTGGACCCTATTGGCCCGCCCTCTGCGGGTCATACAGTGTTTGACCCCATCTCATCCTTACTGTCGCAATGTTTATTATGGTTTGCTAATATTTGACCCGTTTGAGGTGGAAGATAGTTGGGGGAAAAACGAAAATTCGTTCACACCTGGGTCAGAAATAAGATGAGTCCCCGGTGTTCCATGAGATCGGTATGTCGAATGGAATGTCATAATGCAAGACCCGACCCATCTGGTCCCCTTTAATGCAAGACCTGCCCCTATGGATCTCCCTTACCGTGGTCCAGGTTGGCAAAATTTAATTAACATCACCAGCAATAAAAAACTATTTGGGGTATTGACTTCCAGCAATACGTGCATATATGGGGGTCATAACGCCGAGTCACAATAGGGGGAGCAGTGATAGCTATCAGCTTCAGAGGTATTTAAATGTATGACAACCCAAAATGCCTATTGCCTGAATACCAAAAGGGAACTTCTTTGGGTCACCTTGCAGGATTTTAAATCTATGCATACCACCTAAGTAGTTATTTGAGGCCAGCTGAGGTGTGTTTGTTGGTCTCGATATCATAATTAAATATTGATGCACTCAGAGGGTTTAGATCACTATAAATAAAACTGTGTCTCTTCAAGCACGTACCTATAGGAAACTTAAGAGAAACTCTACTGGTTGAGGTTATCACAATGGATGCTTTGAAATATGAAGATTTTATGAGGCGGGCGTTTGGTCTTGCCCTAAATGATGGAATTATGATTGAAAGGTGGGGAGATCCTGCTAAATGGGCCGATACAGATGTTTTTGAATATGAAAATATCAACAAAGTTAAAGCAGGTTTAATATATGCTATTGGAATAATTTGTTCGGAAGTTAAAGAACATAAATGTGATGCATTGTGCGATGAGTATATTAACAACATAGCGAAAGCAAAATCAAAAACAGATATTTTACAAATAATTAAGTCATTTGATGATCATGTTGGAAAAATGTACTTCGAGATACGTGATGGGCGTATGTACTTGAAGCAGCCAAAGCTGGAGACTTAGTTCTGTCTGAATAAATTTTTCAGGACACCCCTACAAAAGTTCCGCGTTGCGGCATATAGATACCCTGTCCGTTGTTATGATCAAATGGAGGAAAACTGAATGGACCCACTACTCAATGTTCTTGCTTCGCTAGGTCTTAATCTCGCCACAAATGCAGTTTATGACATTGTAAAAAAAATTGCTACTGATAAACAAGCCAATTATTCCCAAGTAGTTTACGATATACAGAACAAATTAACCATGTATAAAGTATCAGTAAAGGCAGAAACAATCATTAAAGCTCTCTCTCAACGAGGGTTATTGGTGATCCAAGAATCGCATCTTATAGCAGGTCAAGAATTAGTTTTTGGCAGTACCAGTGGAAAAGCTATCTTTGGCGATAACAGCACTATGACAACAAATAAGACATCAATATCTGCAGGAGCAGGTGCTTTTATTGAGACAAATGGTAATGCGCAAATTCGCCATAACTCTGATGGTAGCATTTCCTTCCATGTAGGATAAATTATTGAAATGAGGAGACGGCTTACCCATTTCCCATGTTCAAGGATAAGATAAACTTATCCTTGCCAATTCCCGCACCATCCTTCTCACCAAGCTGAGGGTGGGTGCCAGGAAGATTAAAACGCATGGTGTCCCCATGGTAATTGCTCAAAAAACCACGTCTTCCAAATCGCCATAGGACCGTCCGCCATCACCAGATCTCGCCCCCCAGCGTTGGAATAAAAACAAACATTCCCAGCATGATAAGTGCTATGACACGCATTATTGACCGGCCTTGCGGTTGCAAATGGCAAGAAATACTTCCTCTATACTAAACATTCCTTAGTATCTTTGTAACGACTTTACTAAGAGAATCTTAGCCCATATCACCTACAAGGACATGGGCTTTAATGGCCAAGACACCGATACCGAAACGACTGAAGGATGCAAGAGAGAAGGCGGAGCTTTCCCAAACAGAATTGGGAATCGCTGCCGGCATGGATCCATCCGTAGCAAGTGCCGGAATGAATCAATATGAACGGGACAAACATGTGCCCGATTACCAGACTTTAAAGCGGATTGCCGGTGTTCTGGGCTACCCTGTTCTTTACTTCTACACCGAAGACGACACCCTCGCAGCAGTTCAGCTCCATCTGGATAAAATGGATGCCACCGCCAGGGCGAAATTATTGGAAGAACTGGACAGGCGATCACTCCCGGCAGAGTGACTGCATCAACTCCTCAATCTTTTTCAATTCATCGGCAATGACCTGCATCACCACGAACAGGGAGGCTGGAGTGGGTTCGTCCTCGCCCGGTTTTCGTTCTTGGATTTTTCCGCAGTCGGCCACCATCTGCGCCACGGCCAGGGCTTTGGACAGGCAGAGGTTGATGGTGTCAACCTGTTGCAGGGTCAGGGAAAAGGGTCGGTTCATGGCGGTGCTCCTCGGACAGGTGTGAAAAACACCGCTACCATAGATCGACTGAATGGACCACTCAACGATATTAATGTCAGAAGATTTTCATAGGGGCAGGCCCCATTTCTCCTTTTGTTCGCCCCAAACCATGGGAAACGGCTTGCACAACTTCCCACACCCCCGACTGGACCCCTGGCGGTTTTTTTTATTTTCCGGTGGCCTTCGCTGTCTGATTCGTCTTCAACCTTGGGCGATGTCACCCAATCGCTCTTAAATCCAGACCGCCAACGCTTCCTCTCCCAAGGTGCCATGGGCCAGGAAGAGGAAGGTGCGGTATTTCTCCTCGCCGGAGGCCATCAATTGTTTGACGTTCAAGCGCAGCAACAATAGACAGACCACATAGACGACGCGTTTATTGCCATGCTCAAGCTGCCTTCTCCAGTGATTGATCATTGCCGGATGAACGCTGAACCGGATGGCCAACTGGGATAGGGTTTCTTCTCCACGGATGGTGGCCAAAGCCACCTTAGCTTTGAATTAACCCGAATACTGCTTGTGAACATGGCTCTTTTTTTTCCTATCTATGGTTGAGAATGTCCAAAGCTTATCATGCTGTCTAGATTATTGGGACCATTATAGTTGCCGTCTCCTGCAACGTTTTTGCGAAGAAAATTCACCCCTCCTTGATGCACTCAAGAAAGATGCTGTTACTGGGAATGCGCTGAATGTCATCCCGGACTTCCACATGGATGGTGGAGAACACCTCTTTACCTAATCTTACATAATCGTCCGTGTATCGAACCATGGCCCCGGCATCCAGTCGACCAATGAGGTAGGCAATGGGATGTTGGTTATGGACGAAGGCCGGATCCAAAGTGACCAGACGCCCTTGAGGCCGTAACAACCTGTATGCCTGCTGATAAATGGACAAAGCCTGTGTATCGGTAACATGGTGAATGAGACCATAAGCAATAATAATGTCGAATTGTCCGTCCGCCATATTCCATGCCAGGCTGAAATCACCTACCATAAACTCGCCTTTGCTCCCAAAGCGGTTTCTGGCCTCAGCAATAGCCTGTGGGTTGGTATCGATACCGATGTAGCGCACATCAGGGAAATAAGCCAGCATGGAAGCGTCCCCGCAGCCAAGATCCAGGATAGAATCCATTGGACTAGGTTTAATATGGTTGCGAACCATATTTTCTTGGGCTCCTGGCATACGAAGGGCGTTACGAAGAAACCTGTTGATTTGCCGAATACTGACCAAACGGTATAAGCCAGTATTTCGTTCTGTTTCTTCAAGGCTCATTTTAAAGAGACTCCTGCAGAAAGTTTTAAGATTTCCCTATTGATTCTGGCCATCTCTGATGAAAAAGTTAATTTTTCTACAGCTTGAAAGCCGGAGTTTTTTCCATTGGCAGGTCTGGGAACAATATCCGGGTAGCTATCGGGAGGTGTCGATATTACCATTGCGGTTGGCAAAGTGACCAGCGTATTCTTCCAGCGGTGTTTGCCAAAAAATCAGCATTTCCATGGAAGCTGTGGTTGTTACGAGAGAGTTGGCAATCGTTTCCATATGACGTGTTACATTCTGATGGATGGACTTTTAGTCCCAGGAAAAACATCCCATGAGTCTCAAGATTACCTTCTACGATTCCGCATATGAAACCTTTGCTGTCCAATCGTTAGCAGCCACTCTGAAGGCGAAGGGGTTCAATGCCGACATCTACCTGGATCTTTCCATGTCCATGGATGATCTGGGCGAAGGATTTTTCCTGACACCTCTCTTTTCATTGCAGCCTGAAGAGGTGGCAATCCGTATCCTTGCGGGGAAACCGGATGTAATCGGGTTTTCAATCATGACCATCTATTATGGCCAATTGTCTGCCATTATACACGCCATCAAGGTACAAAGTCCCCAGACAGTTGTGATCGCCGGGGGGCCTCATCCCACACTGGTCCCCCGAGAAACACTGGCAAACAGGGAAATCGACTTTATTTTTGTGGGGGAAGCAGACCACTCCCTGCCATCCTTTCTGGAAGATTTGGAACGCTTTGGCATGGAACCCCTGAAACAACGCACTCCGGTCGAAATGCCCGGCGTGTGGAACGTGCATCAAGATGAGATCATCGACCGCCATTTTGGACAGTTTCAAGCGGTGCTGGATGAACTTCCTTTTTTTTACAAGGATGACCATTTTCGCGCCAACCCTGCTTTGCGTTACGTTTATACCATTACATGCAATCGGGGCTGTATCTATGCCTGCACTTATTGCAACAGTTCCACCATGCGCAAGATGTATCACGAAAACGGACAAAAATATTATCGTTCCCGCTCCGTGGATCATGTGATTGCCGAACTGAAAATGGCGGTGGTCAAATATAATCCGAGCTATATCATGTTTTTGGATAACGTCTTTGCCCCAAATATTTCCTGGCTGCGGGAGTTTGGTGAAAAATATACAAGAGAGATCCAACTCCCCTTTTACTGCGAGGCCAACCCGGCATCCTACACATTGGAAAGCATAGATATTATTGCCAAAGCCGGCTGTGCTGTTCTTCAATTTGGTTTTCAGAGTGCCAATGAAGAGGTAAGGAGAACCATACTGAAACGCCGGGAAACCAACGACCGTATCCGGGAGCTGGTTAGCCGCGCCAAGCAGCATAGAATTCTTGTTTGCGTTGATCATATTGCCAATCTTCCGGGAGAGGAGGAACAGCACCTGGATGAGGCGATTAACTTTTACCGGGAAATACGCCCCCATTGGGTGAACCTGGCATTTTTGCAATACTACCCCAGAGCGGATATTATCGAAATAGGATTGTCGCGACGACATATTACCCAGGATGAGTTGTCCAATATTATTCAGGGCAAGAGCCAGGGTTCCATCCGCCTGGTATCCGATGGAACCCTGGTCGATTCTTACCGGGTGCTGCCCATGCGTTTTTTTTCTGCCTTCAAGCTCAATAGCAAACTGAGTGTATTTTTGGACCCATATTTAAAGAAGCCCTTTGTTTATCGATTCCTTTCGCCTTTAGCCTCCCTGTTTATCTATGCCAGCCGCATCCTGTATGCCTTGACCAATCGCAAAGATTTCCTGATACGACACCATTTGCAGCGCAACTGGTATGTGGTAAAAAATATGCTTTTGACAAAATGGGGATACAATGGCTGACAGTGAAGTCATAACAGACAATCTGCTGGAGATGTACGGTCGTGACGACTGGATCATGCGCTGGAATTTCGGCATTTTTCTGCGTCGTTCCGGGTTGGCCTGTCTGGACAGGAAGAGTCGGATTCTGGATTTCGGTTGTGCCATGGGCCATTTGCTCCGTTTGTTGCGGCAAGAGGGATTCACACAGATCTCAGGGATGGATGCAGCACCTGCCATGGTCGAGGCTGCCAGACATATCTCCGACTGTCCGGTGGTGTTGGGTAATGCGGTGGAGTGCGGACAGCTTTTTCCCCCTGGTGAAGCGGACGTGATCATAATCTCCGACTTGGTTCACCATATAGAATCGGTGGAGGAATGGCGAACCATGTTGGCAGGGTGCCGACGCCTCCTGGCTCCTGGTGGACTGCTGGTGATTCGGGAACCCTGGCAAACGCCCCTGTTGCGTTTATTGCAGGTCATGGCACACCACCGTATTTTTTATATTGGTCCACTCAAGGGGCGGTTACGCTCTTTTGTGGAAGAGTCCGCACTTTTGGACCATTTTTTTGCCAACTGGCCCCCCATCTACCATACCTTGCTGCGTGAACAGGGGTTTCTGGTAGAGCAGGATGTTTCGTGGCTGGTTCATCGGATTACCACTGCCCGAACTGGAGTTCCCTGTTGAGACCAATGACACACTTGCTGTCTGCCATGGGACTGGGGATTGTGGTCTATGCCGTAACCGAAGATTTCCTGCTGACAACCAGTGCCATAATCGGAGCGGGGGGATTGGATTTGGATCATGTGGTGGAATATAAATTTCACTACGGGGTGGAAGCACC
This sequence comes from Magnetococcales bacterium, assembly GCA_015233935.1. Taxonomy (GTDB): domain Bacteria; phylum Pseudomonadota; class Magnetococcia; order Magnetococcales; family JADFXB01; genus JADFXB01. Next base: position 7,048 of record JADFXB010000063.1, read on the forward strand.
TCTGGCGGAACTGCTTCGTCCGGGTTCCATTGCCCAGTGGCCGCAATTAATTTTTGTGTTGCATGGATACGAATGGGTGGTCGGGTTGGTTCTGGCGGCTTGGTATTGGCAGGTTCCTGAAATAATGGGGCTGATCATCGGCATTCTGGTGCATTTGCTCATGGATGAAGCGGGCAACCGGCTGCCAGACAATCGACACCGTATTCACCCACTGTTCTATTTTTTCACCTTTCGACTTATAAAAGGGTTTTCTACGAAAAAAATTTCACGATTTATATAAAGCGGACAGGGAATCAACCAATCACTCTTTTGTGGAATCTTAACCCTTCCCACAACAGGCTCATGCGTAGTTTCAATAAAAGAGCGGTTTCGATGCAATTGATGCTGGAGCACGATACACAGTCGGGTCGGTAGTCAAGCAACCTGTTCCATGCCTCTTTGACACCATGTTCGCGAATGTTGGGACCATTAGTGGGGCCTAGATTGATGCAATTATACATGGTTCCGTCGGCCCCGATCGCCACATAGGTGTAGCCATTCAGACAGAATACCGGTCGGTAGTTGCCATAGGATTGCCCTTTCTGCAAATATTGGTGGTAGTCAATGGGCCACTCCTGACATTTGCGTATGGCGACGCTGGAGTTGCTTATGGGAAGTCCCTTCTGTTTTAACTCCAGATAGTCCTTCCAGAAAGTCTTGTATTCTTCTGTGGAGAGGCGCAGATAGTCCTGGTCTGTGGTACCTAGAAAGTTGGGTGGGGAGATGGTCATCTCCACCCCAAGCTCCCGACATTTTTCCGCCAATGGTTGGATGTGTTGCATATTATAGCGGTTCAATACCGCATGAACGCGAGTGGCAATACCATTGGCCACAGCTTGTTGAATGCCTTCCACGGCGGCCGTATAGACCCCTTGACCACGGAGAAAATCGGTAACCTCCTCCATTCCGTCAATGCTGATACATAGTCCATGCACCGGGCGCAGTGCATCAATTTTTTTCGCAACCAGCATGCCATTGGAGACCACCTGTAGATAGATACCTTTATTGACAATGTAGGAGACGATCTGGTCAAACTCTTTATGGACCAGGGGTTCCCCCCCCAACATGAAAATCATCCGCATTCCCATGGCATATAATTGATCAACGATCCTACGGATTTCTTCAAAATCAAGTTGAGAGCGAAGAAACTCCTTAGAATATTGCGGATCTACAACAAAACAGTACTTGCATGCAAGATTACAACGGTTGGTAATATACAGACTAAGGAAGATCGGTTGGCGGCTATTCGTAAGATTGCTCTTGATGATTTGATAGCCAAGGTTTCCCAGTATTCTAATGGTTCCCATAGTAGTTCTCCGTAAATCGCCCAAGTGATTCTCCTGGGAAGACTCTGACAGATAAGATTTGAACAGGAAGATATTTCTTTCAACAGGAAATAAATTGTGATAGAATTAACTGATGCACGATAGCGCAAGATAAAAACAACAAAGTTTAATATATCAACCATCCCAAGTTTGCAATGGCACGTGGATGAATATAAAATCTGAGCCTGTCTTCGAAAATAAGTACTTTTTCTTTTTTCTGGTTATGGTCTTCCTGATTTTTTTTGGTCAGTGGGGGCAACCCACTATTTTTGGCTTTTTTGATAGTCTGGCAGCAAGAGAAGCTGGATTGTCTCTGGCCACCTCCGACGATTATATCCTGAATATGAAAAGATTGTACTGGGGCGCGCTGGCATACAGACACGGTCCTATACCTTATCTAATACAGAATATATCTTATTGGTTGCTTGGTAAATCATTTCCCATGGTTCATTCGATACTGCAAGTACCCCATATTCCCATTCTTCTGTGCTCCGCATGGATTGCATGGAAAATCGGGGTGCGCCTGGGCCTTGGTCGCCACGCATGGCTGGTTCCGTTCTCTCTCTTATTGCAGGGGACAGTTCTTACCAATATGCGTACAATAAACTATGAAATGACTCTCTCGGTATTGGTACAGCTAGTAATTATATATTTATTACTTAAAGCAATGCAGAATCAAAGCAGTCTGTTGGAAAAAATGGCCATCCCCATACTTCTTAGCATCTACCCACACATTGGGGCAGATTGGCCACTCTTTTTACTGATAACCGGATTAATCGTGGCTTGTAGCGAAAATCGCAAGGCCATCTTGTTGAATCGTTTCAATCTGATTTGGGTAGGCTCTCTCACAATCTACTCTGTCATTATATACCAACATTTTTTCCATGGGAGCGATATATTTCCGCAACTGACTCTGCCATTCGATAAAATTTTCGGCATTCTATCCAACTCTATCGTCGTAGGGGAGAAAAGCTTAACCCCCTGGATGATATGGAACTCTTTTTCCGGGCTTGGTTTTCTGGCTCTCATGTGGGTCCCAATCCAGTTTGCCCGAAAAAAAACAACCTTCAACTGTGGCAAAACTTCTTCCCATCACGGCGCATTGGCAGAGGGTGCTCCTCCTGTCATGGGTTTTCTCACCGCTATTTTTGTCTGGTGTCTTGTGATCATCATCATGACCATGCGACTCAATTCGATATACTACGGAATTTTTGGAACGGTTCCCGTGGCCATTCTTGCCGCCGTTTTCCTCCATAGCATTCAAAGACGCTGGACTGTATTGCTTATTATTGTTTGCATGATACCCCATATTTTGTTCATATTTTCCTCAGAGCTGCCCGGAACCCCCTTTAGTACCCTTAAAGACGACTTACGCGTTCCGGCTATTGCAGCTTTTATCAACCAGAACCACCCAGATTTTCTGACACAAGACAAGGTGGCATTTTTGCCAAATTATATTTCAGCAGGAGCCGGTTACAATATCCGTGGCCGTTACAAACGGGTCATTATGCAAAGTTATTTTCCAGAGTCCAGAACACGCTTGGGCAGCCCAAAAGATGATGCCAATGGGCGCACTTATCTGGGAGACCGCAATGGCTCACCAGACTATGTACTGAATGACTTTATGGACAATTATTTAAACAAGGGAAAAATATCCGCCAACTGGCTGCTCCTTGTTCCAGAACATTTCCAGGGATCTTCTGGTTGGTTTTTTGAAAAATTACTTCATGATCCACAGATAAAATGGGTTGCTGAACTTTATGATACATCTGGCAGAAAAATATGGTTGGGAGAAGTGACCCATCAGGGACAACTTGTTGAAAATGCGCCACGTTATTCAGTGGAAGAGTATGCCAAACTGTTTATCGACCGCTATTTTTACATAAACTTCATGTCTAAAGACTGGGGTTATTTCCAACGTTACTAGGTCATAAAAACGCCCCCTTTCACGCCGATGGTTCATCCGCCTGCGCTGTTACAATGTACCCCAAGGTGTCATCCGGGGATCCCAATTTGCCAAAAAGGGAGAAATGCCCCACAAATAAACACAGCAACAACAAAGGAGACATTACCAGACTCAGGGTGATCTTCGCCATTGAGCCAGAGCTGGCCCAGCGATAAAACAATGTGATCACCTTATAGGCCGCAACAGTGATATCGGTGCCCCGAGGCTGCACACAAATTTTCTGGAAGCCAGACTCCTCCAATAGCCGGTTCAATGCCGAAGGCGTAAACCGCCAATAATCGTGGGGAATATAATGATAGCGAGCCTGGAAGGGGACACTTAGAAACATCACCCCACCCGGTTTCAATACCCGCCGACACTCGGACAGAAAACGCCGACAGTCCCATACATGCTCCAAAACTTCAGTGTGAAAGATGCCATCAAACACCCCATTCTGAAAGGGAAATTCCCCACCGTCGAAAAGAACCGATTGCGGAGCACGATAACCAAACTGGGACATGGCCCCCACCCAATCCAGACACAAATAACGACAGGATTCATGCACCAAATGCCTGTAGGGTTGGGCACCACATCCCACTTCGAGAAGGAGCCCTTCACGTTTTGCCAGCCAAGGGGTCAATGCCAATAGTACGGACTGCACCTGAAAGTCTAAAACCCGGCGCAGAAAAAAAAGCAACTTGCTGGAAATAGTTTTACCAGGTGGACGGTTAGGCGGGGATGGAAAAACCTCTACAGGTTTGGAACTAGGTTTCGTCACGGCGGCCTTTTCCACGGATTGCAAGGTCTCGCTCCAGACGCAACGGGTCAAATGGACGGCCTAACCATGACCGGGGAGTCGGTCGCTGGTCATTTACCAGGAGGCGAATAATGGGCTGTGGACGTGCCTTTATTTCCAAAAACATACGTCCCAAATATTCGCCAATGATTCCCAAAGCGAGCATTATGACCGTGCCAATCAATAACTGTGAGATTAATATGGTCATATACCCCTCTGGAGTCTGTGAATGAATCACCCACAGCACAAGATAGAAAACGATCATGGAAAACAAAATTGCAGTCATGATGAAGGAGATGGTGGTGATGATGCGTAAAGGAAAAAGAGAGTAACTCGTAAATGATTTGTAGGCCCACATTAAATAGCTCAACAAGCTTTGGGTTGATTCACCAGAATAACGGGGAGGCCGATTAAAAGGAATACCAACTTGACGAAAACCTGCATAGGCACGCAGCCCGCGAATAAGGCGATCTCCCTCTGGACAAGCCAGAATTGCTTCTACCACCACCCGATCCATCAGTGAAAACTCCCCCGCATCTATAGGCAATTCCACGTATGAAATGCGCTTGAGAATACGATAGAAAATCTTGTAGCCCATATTGCGTACAATACCTTCATTTCGTTCCGCCCGGATACCGTAGACAACATCGTTGCCAGTCATCCAATGCCGAACAAAGTCAGCGATCATTTCGGGGGGGTCCTGTAGATCACCGTCCATGATCACCACTGCATCCCCAATGGCTTGCGCCATGCCCGTGGTGAAGGCCGTCTGTGCACCAAAATTGCGTGAGTGGGAAATCACCGTCAGTCGGGGGTTGTTACGAGCACAATCCACAAGAATGGCTTCCGACTCATCTGGACTATCATCATTGACATAGATCACCTCCCAATTGGGGGTGATTTCGGCCATGGTAATCTCCAAACGCCGGAGCAATTCCGTGATGCTGCCGGCGTCTCGATAGCATACAACTACTATAGATATTAATTGATCTGTAAGCATGTTTATGCCCTGACCCTGCCAAATGCGTACAGGTTACCAGCCTGGAGACGAATGGGAAGACGCGAAAGCCAATCAGGTATGTCGCCGTGGAAACGAGAAATGCCGGGCATCATGCGCAGCCAATAGCCCAGTGGATAGGTATTGCTTAAACTTCCGATCTCCAGGACTTCCAACCCGGCGCGCTCCATAAGCAAAGACAAAGTTTTGCGTGAAAACAGGTAAATATGTTCCACGTCAAAAATGGGACTGCCTTCGCCCAGCAGTCTGGCACTCCAACTGGCCACATCATGGCAAACCAGCAATACCCATCCCGGACGATTGAGGATGGACACCATGGCACGCACGGTTTCAAGAGGGGCTGGAAGATGATCAATAACCTGAAAGCCACAAGCCAAATCGAAAGACTCCCCAGCTACATGTTGCGGGTGAAATGGTTCTGGTATGATCTGTTGGCGAATGCCAGCGGGTGCCTGGTTGCGACAGGAGGCACTGGGTTCAAATCCTATCACTTTATTGATTCCGTTTTCACGGGATTTTTCCAGGAAAAACCCGGTACTGCATCCGATCTCCATCAGGCTGTCAATGGTTGCCCGGTGGCGAACTACCAGGGAATTGAGAAGATTAATATAGGTGAGGGCTGCATAGGGGGCCTCCTCCTCAAACAGAAAACTGCTTGCTGCGTAGAGTTGATCCAGGCTTTCCGTTGCCAATACCGGGTCTGAGCGAACCAGGCCACAAACAGTGCAGACGACAATTCGGTAATGTTCACGCTGTCGTTGGCGGCGTGCGCTAAAAGCATATCCGGTAAAGCTGGTATCCTGGAGACGTTGGGGAAAAAGCTCACGAGCACCTGCTTCCAAGCAGAAAAGGCAGTGGGTTGGACGCATCTGCAGGGAAGAAATGTTTTCCATTATTTTGCCATGAATTCCATAACCTGCTGAGTAATGGCCGGGGCTGACAAACCATGTTTGTTTTTTAACCATGCGTGGTTGCCGCTTTTGTTGTCCAAGGTGGAGACGCCCAGGCGCAGGAAGCGGCGGGACCATCCACTTTCGGCAATAACCTCTGCCGTGAGAGAACCCAGCCCGCCCGCCAAAACGTGCTCCTCCACCGTAATCACAACAGGGATATCAACCATGGCCAGCCGCAGATCTTCCACTGGAGCAGGTGCCAAACAGGCCACGACCAGGAGGGAACAGGCCACCCCCTGTTCCAGAAGCAGGGCAGCAGCACGTTGGGTTTCAATGGACTGGGAACCGGTGGTAATCAGGAGCAAATCTTTCCCACAACCGATTCTTTCCGCGCCCCCCATGCGAAACCGCCCTTCTAGTTCGGGGAGGATGCTCTCTTCATCTTTACCCAAACGAAAGTAGACAGGTCCGGGATGGTACAAGGTTTGGCTGAGGATTGTCACTGCCTGAAGGGGGTCCGCAGGGGCTGTTACCACCAGGCCAGGCAGAGTGCGGAGCACGGCCAAATCTTCAAGTCCATGATGGCTGTGTCCTGCTGGGCCGTACTCAAACCCGCCACCAACGCTTACCAATCGAACAGGCAACTGATGCTGTACCGGGCCATTGCGAATGAACTCCAAAGGACGTAACACCAAAAACGGCGTAATAGAGTAAATGAAAGGGATAAATCCAGCATCCGCCAACCCGGACGCTATTCCCACCATGTTTTGTTCCGCAACGCCAACATTGAAAAAACGGTTGGGAAAACGATGGGCAAAGGGTTCAATGACCGAAAAACCCAAGTCTGCCGTAAGCAACAGAAGACGCGGCTCTGCATCAGCGAGTTGGGTCAGGGTTTGAATGAAAGCTCTCCTCATGGCAGAGCGGCCACTTCTTTCAGTGCCTGTTGGTACAGGGCCTCATCCATAGGCAGATAGTGCCACTCGATCCTGTTTTCCATAAAGGAGACCCCTTTGCCAAAGATGGTACGACATACCAGGACCATAGGTTGCCCTGCTCTCCGATTATTGGTGTTGGCAAGCTGAATGATGGACAAAGGGTCATGTCCGTCGATCTCATAGGCATCCCAGCCAAAGGAACGCCATTTTTCAGCCATATTTTCAAGATTAATCACCTCATGAGTATATCCGATGGCCTGCTGTCCGTTGAGATCGATCATAACGATCAAGTTGTTAAGGTGGTGGTGGGCGGCAAACATGGCAGCTTCCCATACCACGCCTTCGTTGCATTCAGCATCGCTGATCAGGGCAAACACACGTCTGGGGGATCCTTGCAAACGTGCCGCCAGAGCAGCCCCAACAGCCAAGCTCATACCATGACCAAGGGAGCCGGTAGAAAAATCCACCCCAGTCAATTCACTTACGGGATGAACGCCCAGCAGGCTATCATTGCCGCAATAACTGTCCAGGGACTCTCTACTGATCCACCCCTTCAGGTATAAAGCTGCATAAAGTGCCAGCGCGGCGTGTCCTTTGGACAGAATAAACCGATCCCGTTCTGGATCATCTGGAGAGGTGGCACGCAAAATATTTCCATACAGGGCAGCGACCATGTCGGCTATGCATAGTCCTGAACCAATATGGCCAACATATGCTCGTTTGGACTGTTCCAGAATAATGCCACGAATCTCTTTTCCTGTGATCTTGTTCAACATGGGTCCGTTTCTCGTGCAGGTCAGGAGGGTACGCCATCCCGAAATTTTCTTACCAGAAAAAAATTAAAAATCAATAGAATCCCATGCTATGCCATAACGAGGTTTGGCTGCAACCAAAAAACTGGCCAGTCCATCCCAACAAAGGGCGTGGTTCCCTGCTTTTCTCCGAACACGGTTGAAGCCGTTGGATTTTCCCAATAAACGGTAAGGTGACAGCTTGGAAGCAAGGGCAAGCATGAGATATGAATAATTTAATGGTGAGCTTTATTAACATAAAGCTTTATAAAAAAATAATGCATAAGTGTCATGCCCTTGATTGGTTGAAGTCAAAGTCAGCTTCTGATAAAGTTGTCGCAAAGGCAAAGATATTGGCTGGGGCATATTCGGCGTTTTAAAGGAAATAAGGGGACAGCTTATCCATTTCCCTTATTTAAGGATAAGATAAACTTATTCTTGCCAATTCCCGCACCATCCGTTCAAGTTCAGCCATCCTCCTTAAGGTGGAGGTATCAGTAATACCAATGATTATGGAATGCTTTCCAACGATAAAATAACAGCTCTTACCGAATATTGCGCCACCCTCTGCTCTTGCGCTCTCCCACGTAGGGTAGAGTGGGTTCGTCCTCGCATGGATTGCGTGCCTGGATTTTTCCGCAGTCGGCCACCCTCTGCGCCACGGCCAGGGCTTTGGACAGGCAGAGGTTTATGGTGTCGTCGTCCGTGATGCTGAAAGGGGGGCTGGTTCCATGATCTCACCTTTTCCATCGACCTTTCAGTCTGCCTATCTGAAACTTGCTCAGCAGGAGTTGGCGGAACGAGTGGCCATGGCCTATGCCGGTTTGCAGGCCTGTGCACAGTGCGGGCGCGCCTGCGGTGTTGATCGCCGTTCCGGTCCCGGCAAATCGACCTGCCGCACCGGCCCGGTTCCCGTGATTGCCAGCTTCGGTCCCCATTTTGGCGAGGAGTCCCCCCTCACTGGCCAACGCGGCTCAGGGACCATCTTCTTCGCCCGCTGCAACCTGTACTGCGTCTATTGCCAGAACTGGACGATCAGTTGGCGGGGGGAAGGCAGCGTCAAAACTCCCGAGCAACTGGCCGACATCATGTTGATGCTGCAGAAACAGGGGTGCCACAACATCAACCTGGTCAGCCCCAGCCACGTCATTGCCCCGATCCTGGCAGCCGTGCAGTTGGCTGCAGCACGAGGTCTGCATCTGCCGCTGGTCTACAACACCGGCGGGTATGACTCCCTCGTTGGACTATCATTGCTGGATGGCGTGGTGGATATCTACATGCCGGACATGAAATATGGCGATGCCGAACCTGCTTACCGCTACTCCCGGGTCAAGGACTATCCGCGCATCAACCAGGCAGCGGTCAAGGAGATGCATCGGCAGGTGGGTAATCTGCAACTGGACGAAGACGGCATCGCCAGACGGGGTCTGCTGGTGCGGCATCTGATCCTGCCGGAGGGACTGGCAGGTAGTGCAGACATTTTCGAGTTTCTGGCCCGGGAGATCTCCCCGGACACCTATCTCAACATCATGCCGCAGTATCACCCCTCCTATCGCGCCGCCCGCTTTCCGCCCATGGAACAGAGGGAGATCCGGCAGTGGTATGCCCAAGCCCTGGTGCTGGCCAGGGAGGCGGGCCTGCATCGCCTGGATCGACGTCCTCTTTGGGAATAAATGCTGACGGTGTTTAAAATTTGGGCAAGACTATCGGAATCCCCAGGATCCGGCTGGTTTATCACCCGATTCACGCGAGAACGTCAAGCACCTTTTCCGGCGGTCTGCCCAACGCGACACGGTTCCCTTTGAGCACAATCGGGCGTTCAATAAGTTTTGGGTTGGCGGCCATGGCCAGTAGGAGTTCCTGGCGGCCAAGTTGGGTATTGTCCAACCCCAGTTCCCGGTAGAGTGGCTCCTTGGTGCGCATGAGTTGGCGGGGTTCAAATCCAAGCGTGGTCAGTACGCGATCCAACTCCTGGGCGGAAGGTGGAGTATCGAGATAGCTGACCACCTGGGGAGTGACTCCTGCATCCTCCAGAAGTTTTAGCCCTTGACGCGACTTGGAGCAGCGAGGGTTGTGCCAGATGGTGACCTGCGCGTCGTTCATAAGCTGTTCCCCTTTTGCGAGAGTTGAATTATCGGTCATCAGAAAGATTGAAGCGGCTCAGAATATCACGGTTCGCCGTGGTGACTGAAGGCCTGTCCGACTTTCCAATATATTGTCATCCAGCAATTCGCCACTGAGCGAATATTATGGTGTTTTTCTGAAAGTTCCGGTGATGATTCAGGTCGGGTCGTTGGTGATCGCGAAGCCACTGTTATTGTGGATCAACGATGGTTTGATGCCCGTATTTTTTTTGGTTGGTCTGGAGATCAAACGGGAAGCTCTGGAAGGGCAACTCTCCAATCCTGCACAGATCGTGTTGCCTGCTTTGGGGGCTGTGGGAGGGATGGTTGTGCCGACGTTGTTGTATGTTCTGGTGATTTTAAATGTGCGTCAGGTGACCAATCTGGTTGCTTATGCAATGGTTGGGGTGTGTTTGTGGGTCTGTGTTCTCAAATCCGGGGTGCATGCAACGTTGGCTGGGGGCGTCATTGCCATGACCATCCCTCTGCAGGCGAAGGATTCGGAAGGCGTCTCGCCTTTGCGTAAACTAGAACACGAATTGCATCCGATCGTGGCATTTGTGGTGTTACCCATGTTTGCCTTTGCCAATGCAGGCATCCCGTTGGGTCAGGTCAGTTTGGCTGATCTGCTTGCTCCGGTTCCTTTGGGCATTGTTCTGGGATTGTTCGTGGGCAAGCAGCTTGGTGTCTTTGGTATGGTTTGGATTGTGGTACAGTTGGGGCTGGCCCGCTTGCCGGAGGGAATGACCTGGGGGCGATTGTACGGCGTGGCCTTGCTGTGCGGTGTCGGATTCACGATGAGTCTGTTTATCGGTTCTTTGGCTTTCGAACATCTGGGCGAGGCGGGCAGCGTCATGGTCATGGCCAATCGATTGGGTATCTTGACTGGTTCATTGCTGTCGGCTGTGGCGGGTTATTTTGTATTGACCTGTTAATAACAGAGATGACGAGGGGGTGTGTCACCCCTGAGGATGAAAGATAACGAGGGCAGGTGGCGGCAGGGAGGTCGATGTCGCAATATGGAGACCCCAACCCTGTTTGCCAACTGCCCACGTTATCTTGAGCTGCTGATAGTCCATCCTGCCGAAGTTTGCAGAACCAAAATCCTTAGGAAAGAGCGGAAGCCACTTCGCCATATCCACGCCAAATCATATCCCCTGCCACATAGGCGATAAT
>JADFXB010000064.1 GCA_015233935.1 Magnetococcales bacterium
TCGCCTACGTCGCCAGTTCCCACTTAATCCAACTCAAAGACCTCCACAATCAATTGCAGGAAGCCCTCACCTATGTGGATGGTTTATCCAACGACACCACAAACTCTAAAAAACCCCTGCTGGAACACACCAAGGGCAAAGGATTACGAGATAACATCGACCAACAAAAAATGGCTGCCGCCACCGCCATCGACTACTATGCCCGCATGATTGGGGATTTTCTGGAAGTGGTCTCCCAGTTTGTCCGCTACAGCCCCTCCGCTGAAGCCGCCCAAACCATTTTTTCCTATGTCAATCTGATGAAAGGCAAAGAGTATGCCGGAATCGAGAGGGCCGTCATTACCAACACCTTCACCAATGGTGGCTTTCTGCCAGGCATGTTTGTCCGCTTCAGCCAACTGATCGCCAAACAGGATGTCCACTTTGAAGCCTTCAGCGTTCAGGCCCAACCCGATCAAGTGGCCTTCTTCAAAGAAAGAATGAACCAACCAGCCGTGGCTGAGGTGGAAAGCATGCGGCAAGTGGCCTTTCGGGCCGGTTCCGCCAGCCGCCTGTTTGTTATCCTGGGGAAAATTGTGGAGGAATACGGTTTTCGTGGTCTCATCCACTTTGAAAAAAATGCCTTGATCCGTCCGCAAAAGGCGGCTGAATATGCTGAGAAGCTGAAGAAATCTCATATTGAAATTACCAAGTTAATCAGCACCGCCAAAGGTTTCCCGGAAATCACCGATAAGGACCGGGCCAACCTGGATACCATCCAGGCCAATATCGATGCCTATCTGGCCATCAGTGATAAAATTGTTACCCTTCACCAGGCCCAATTGACCACCCAACAGATGGATGAAGAGACCAAGGTGGATGACGACCCGGCAGGCAAAGCCCTCCAGGAGTTGTTTGAATCCACCGCTGTGGGGCGTTTTGGAATCGATCCCAAGGTTTGGTTTGCCACCATCAGCCAAAAAATCGAGTTATTGCGGGAGGTGGAAGAGTTTCTGGGACGGGATATCAAACAAAAAACTCTGGACCAGATCACTGCCTCCAAACAAAAACTGGTTCTGATATCCGGGGTAACCCTGCTTATGGTGGCCCTTACCTTTGCCATCGCCATCTTCATCGCCCGCACCATTGTTCAACTGGTGGGGGGCGAACCCCTGACCATTTTGCAAATTGTCAACCAGGTAACCAGGGGAAACCTGAAAATTCAAGAGCTGTTGGATGAAAATAAACTGAATCGGGAGCAGGCAACCGGCATCCTCCAGGCCATTATCCTGATGGTAGAGTCCCTGCGTACCATGGTGGGAGACATTGCCAACCGTGCCCGGCAACTGGACCACGCTTCCAACGACCTCAACCAGGTATCCCACGGAATGGCGGAAGGGGCGCAATCCCTAAGCATGCGAGCCAACCATGTGGCATCGGCCTCCGAACAGATGAATTCCAACATGGCCACCATTTCGGCAGCAGTGGAAAAGATGGCCAATAATATGAATACAGTCTCCTCCTCCGCCGAGGATATGTCCAATAATATGAATACCATCTCGGCGGCTGCCGAAGAGGCCTCTGTCAACTTAAATACGGTGGCCGCCGCCTCTGAGCAGGCCAGCATCAGCATGAGCCACATTCAAGAGGCCGCCCGCCGTACCAGCGAGAATGTGACCACGGTGGCCTCCGCCGTCAAGGAGATGAGCACTTCTTTAAATCAGGTACAAAGCCGCTGTGAAACCGCTACTTCCGAGGCCAATCAAGCCGCTGAGAACGCACAGGAAACCTACCGGGTAATGGAAAAACTGGCCGAATCGGCCCAAGAGATTGGCACGGTAGTCAATGTTATCAAAAACATTGCCGAGCAGACAAAAATGTTGGCTCTCAACGCGGCCATTGAGGCGGCGGGGGCTGGAGAGGCGGGCAAGGGCTTTGCCGTGGTGGCCAATGAGGTGAAGGAGTTGGCCAGACAAACCGGCGATGCCACCCAAATGATTGCCAATCAGATTCAAACCATTCAGGACAACTCCAACAATGCGGGTCAGGCCACCCATTTGGTAACCGAGATCATCCAAAGGCTTAGCCGCACCAATGGGGAAATACTCAATGCCATGGTTGATCAAGCTCATACCTTGGGAGAAATCACCCGCTCCATGGGAGCCGCATCAGAAGAGACCAATGAGGTGACCAACCGGGTGAACGAGGCAACCCACGGTATCGAGGAGGTGGCCCGCAGCGTGCAGGAAATTTCTTCAGGTATCGGCGAGGTAACCCACAATGTGGTGGAGGCCTCAACCGGTGTCAACCACATGACCGCCCGCATTGCCGACGCATCCCAGCGCACCGGCGAAGTCACCCGCAACGTGGATGAAACCTATATCAGCACCCGCCAAGTGTTGACCAGCATGAGCGATGTCAACCATTCAGCGGAAGAGATGCAAACCTTGAGCAAAACGGTCACTGGCAAGGCACGAGAACTGGCCATCATCGCCGCCGATCTCAACCGCCAGTTGTCCACCTTTGAGATGTAATCCCTGATCCTACCGGCCCCCTCCAAGAAAAGGGGGCCGGTTTTTCCACCTTCATTGACTCATCCCCTATTCAACGCTTAACGGGTTCCCCTCCAAGACAATAAAGTCCATCCGGGGTGGTTTGGCATGTGGCACGATCAGCTGCCTCCAGGGTATTGCTATTGATATTTTGGACAAAGCGTGGACGGAAGATTGCCTGACCATAAATATTGAATTCCGCCATCAGATACCCAAATTTTGACTCCTGCATAACCAAAGCATCCAATGTCTTGGTTTCGTCAGCCACTACTGGTGACCAACAGAATGATAGATTCTGGACGTTGAATTCTTTGAGAGGAGACAATGCAATTCCACTATTGCCAATCACATAGTGGGATATTTTATTGTGGTCATCTGGTAAACTCTGATGCAGTTGAAACTGATGGCGATGGGAGGCGATGGCCATGAGTCCCCTATCCAGAGAGGGAAACAGATTTGAATCATATAAGGCATCCAATAAGATGGTATCTTCCAGTTTACCCTTTTTTGTCACATAAAGAGGCATGTGTGATAAAAGGAGAATGCGACTGGAATCTATTTTTGTCGGATTCCGGTAGGCTTTTTCCATGAGACTAAACTGTTGTTGATATAAAGATTTTGTTTCATGGCATAACTGGTCACGATCATCTCCAGTTCTGACAGTATCCATGATCAACAAACGATAGGTTTCCCCCGCCAAGGCAGCATTATCATGATAGACGGTAGCATCCAAAGCATATGGAAAATCAATATCTTTTCCATAAGGCAGATCTTTTTCATAGGATTTGTCAAAAAATCCTTTTGTGATACTATTACAATCCTTTGACTCTGAGTTGCTGAAAAAATAGAACCATCCTTTCCCTCGGTCTTTAAGATCTATGACAGCTTTGATTTTTCCTTTGTCATCTTTATCTTTCTTATCTTTGTGATACCATCCTTTTAATTTATCCCCATTATTGAGTTCGGGACTAAGGCAAGCTTCATGGTTACCTCTTAGCATCAGCCAATACCCCTCCTGTAGCAGAGGTGAGGTAGGATCAAAAAATTCTTCTTTCCACCCTATCGGCGTTTCGTTATACCGCCAGCTTTCATCGCCTGGATTGTCAACACTCCACGAATCTTCGGCCTCTTTTTGCTGGGAATATCGCACATCGCCCAAATGGACGACCACCGGAGGAATTTTGCCGGAACTAACTTGCTTGGCATCTGCAATAACTGTGGAGAACGGCCATTTTTCTGCGCTGCAATACTGTCCCTCCACTTCAGGAAATGGAGAAGGATTGATTACCAAATCTTCATTGATTTTACATTTAGGATGTTTTGGCAACTTGCAGTGTTCATGGTCATTCTCATCTTCACTCTTATTTTTATTTTTGGCCTCATTTTTATCTTTTTCCTTATCTTTATTTTTATCTTTATCCTTGTCTTTTTCCTTATCTTTATCTTTAATTTCAGCTATTTCTTCTTTTTCACTCCGGCATCCACTACAACCAAAGAAAACCATTTTTGTGAGCGGAATCCCAAAAGAAAGATTTGGCAAAGTGGTGGAAACCGAGCAGGTGCCATTGTTGGAATTAGTAATGCAACTGTTTATGGTTATTTTCACTGGAGTAAACTGATGAACAAGAAAATTTGAAGAAGGAATTCTTAATTCACACAGCTTAATTTTGTAAAAACTGACATCATTTGGTTTTTCTCTTAAGGTTTCATATAGTTGCATAGCGACGCCGCTCCCCCTTAATTCCGGGCATGAATCCGTACTGGTAACGATGGCTCGCACCATGGCATCAGAACGAAAGGAGGCGGGAGGATCGGCATCATTATTTCTAAAAACAGATTCATAATTTGGTTCTGGAACCAATTGAATCCAATGGTAAAGGATACCTGCCTCGGCGGTTGATAGCACTGTGGAAGCAATCAGGGCAGAAATTGTCAACAAACGTCGCATGGATTGTCTCCTCTTATGAACATGATGTAGCGTGAGCATCCTTTATTTTAAATATTTTCGATGCTCTTCCTACCGACAAAGACCTCTTTGGCGATGTGATAACCTAAAGAGCGGTAGGCTTCGAATTGTTCTTCGTTGAAGAATTGATCGATGGTGCTTTCATGGGGAAAATCTGGGTGACGAGATGAATAGTAAATCAGATTTGGGTCACAAAGCTGTTGGCAGAGGCTGGATTTGATATAGAGAAGGGTGCCCATACGGTCTTTGCTATACCATATTTTTCCAATTGCCCAATGTTGTTCCTTTTCTACAATTTTACTGGTATCGATTTCAATAAAAACATGGAGGTCGGTACGCGCCAGACGGATGGTGGCGGCCAATCCTTCAAATTGCAGTTTGGGATCGGCTTCACTATCCAGGGCGATAATCAAGCGGCATTGACGTTTCAACAATTGAAAGATGCCCAAATTTTCAATATGGCCTCCATCGGAAAGGTTGATGAAAGCATCCTCCTCCACCGATAAATTGCCCAAAGCTTCATTGAAAAGATATTTTCTTGGCGGGTGCCAGATGGATCGGCTTGCCAGGGAGAAGAAGATCCAATTCCAGAAGCCAAAGCTATCTTTTCTAGTATTGATTGGCTCTCGTTTAAAGGTAGCGACGCTACTCAAAGCCAAGGGGTTAGGCAGCCAGTATCCCAATCTGACATTCAACAGCGTCATGAGCGCGGAGAGTGGACCAACGGTGAATGTTCCCATATTGGGTGAAATGGCCGCTCCGGAAATGGCCATGGCGGTAGCCAGATCGAGGAAAGGATCTGCTTTTTCCATATCCATGGTCTTGCAATATCCGGTCAATTCGGATCCCACCCAATGTTTACTGAAAAGGAAGAAGTCGGCTTTGCGCCCACGACTGATATATTCTCTTTGTTTGTTAAAATCATCATCAAATTTGGTCACGTTGAGAGTGGTATTGATCAGATGATAAGGGGCAGTAGCGCATTCCAGTTGGGATAGCAGGAGCGTATCGTTAAATTTGGGACGGGATGTACGCCAATTAGATTCCCTTGGCTTAATAAGGTAGGCACGACTCAAACGGTCTCTGTAAAATACATGCAGGGATGAGCGATTGATATTGATGAAAGAGCCAATAATTAAGATACCAAAGCCACTCCATAGATACCAATGGATATAGTCATTTCTCTTCATGGGATCCGAAATGCCCAAGTTAACCAAATAGAGAAAGCCGATCCAGAAAAAGAGGGGAACAATGATATAGGCAAGGAGTATCACAACGTCCTTGGAATATTTCTTTTTTGTGTCAACAGTTTTGTCAACAGTTTTATCATCTTTCAGTAGATCGACGAAGAAAAAGAAGATACTGCTTAAGGCCCCCAACAATCCGACAAGGTTACCTGCCTCTAAGGCTGTTGTGTGTTTCAAGCTACCAATAATCGCTCTGTACCATTCCAAAGCCAGAGGTTGCACCTCCATAGCGAATACGATTCCAATAAATAATAGATAATTTCCTACAAAGCGTGTTGTATTATTGCGTTTTTTCCATGAGATACTTAGAATATTCGAACTCATCATAATTAACATTGTGTTAAAAATCAACATTATGGCGAAAGCCATGATAGTAAAGACAAACCTTTTTCCAACCATTTCGCATGCTTGTTCATACATGTTTTGGATATACAGGGGAAGTGAGTGCAGGAAATCCCCCCATCCATTTTTAATAAACAAATAGGCGGCAGCGGCCCATAAGAAAAACGGGAGGATGAGAAGAAAATTAATAAAAATTCCGCGTATCAACATGGCAGGCATGCGCAATTTATCTGCCAAATCCCCAGTTGGAGTCAGGTAATTGGCATAGTTGCGTAAGTGTTCCATGGGAACAGGTTCTTTTTGGCTGCTGTCATGTTCAAAGGGGAACTTTGGTAATTTGTCTTGGATGGCTGGTGGTTCAAGTGCTAACGTCATACTCGCTGGAGGAAGAGCAGGCGGGTTTTGCTTGCCCAACAGCTTTCGGAAGAAGCCAATCCCTTCCTTCGCATGTGTGTTGGATGAATCCGTTGGCGGCTGGATTTGTGTCTTTTCACGAAAGGAGGTATACCAGGAGGTGATACTGGACCCAATAAAACCACCCCCAGAAACGGTGGACATATAATCGATCATGGAAAAAATATTGGTCTTTACCAAATACTGCAAAACCCCCAAACTAAACGTCGCCGAACGAATCCCCCCCCCAGAGATGGCCAGTCCCACCCGATTGGGGGGAATATTTTGCCCTTCATCTGGCCATAATATATCATTATTAAATTGCTCAAGATGATTCTTAATATCAAAAATATCTGAAGATTTATAACCTTCATATTGATCATCTATCTTTATCAGATGGGTATTTACCACCTTATTGGAATAATTCGGCCCAACTCTTCGTTTGCATATTTCATCATACTCTTCATCTAAAATGGTATTACCATTACCATTACTTGGCTTTTTGCATTCCATTTTTACCTCACACTAATTTTTCACTTACACAAAAGGACTTAATAATCAACAACTACCACAAAAATGCAATATAGAATTAATATTTGCACTCTATCAATAGAATGCAATAAATTTTCTCATGCTAAATTTATTCGCATCAAAATGCAACAAAATTTTTACAACCTGCCATTAACTTCCTTGCCACAACTGTTGGAAATAATATATTCTATATAGCAGCATGGGATGGATTGCAACATAAGTTGATTAATAGTTATGTTTCTTAGCTGCTCCAGATGTCTCTTCTATGGATTATCTTTCCGTGATATCTTTGGTCTTGCAAGACTCCTGTAGCATGGTGGTCCATGGATTGATTATCGTCTTTGCTTTCCTGAAAGTACGCTCATGAGCGAAGATTGGCGTTTTATTCAAAGCGACTTTAACACCCTCCCTGTCCCCTATCCCCTTTTGGCTTCCAAACCCCTGGCAGAAGATTATGGTCGGCAACTGGCGTTTTTATTTAAGCCCAATCGAACCTTTGTTCTTTATCCTAATCCAGTACCTAGTAAAAATGACATACCCGGCTTGCATAATGGTGGTTGGTTATTTCTGCTACACCCCCCCAACGAGTGGTCGCTTCCCAAATTAATCTGTATGATTAATCGCAATGGAGATTTCAGTCTCTGGCGATTTGCCCCCTTTGATCCACTCTCTCCTCAAGATGGCGGTCTGTTCCACCTTCTATTGCGGTGCCATTCCTTACCCTATTCCATGGATAGGGGTCTTGCCTTTTTTAATTTATCCGACAAGAGCGACAAGAGCGATCCCAATCCTCGCCAAGACCATGCCCAACAACATTCAGATTTTGATCTGTTGCGCATGCGTCACGCCCATGAACCAGAGGGGATCATTCTCATCAAACTGTTTACCCCCTCATACACCTATCGCCTGGAAATTGGCCTGGAGATGGACGCCACACACCCACTGGAGACCGTCACATTTTCTGCCCGTCGCCTGCCTATTGATACCCATCGCGGCAAGGAAAATTTGCGTTTGCGACAAGTGGGAGGGTGGCAATCCTCTCCTGCCATCTATTGGGATGATCAAGATTCTTTGTTAAAATTTGAAGATAAAAACTTTCCATCACCGCCTGCTTTCAGCCAAGGATTCAGCCCGGTTGCTGCCGGTATTCTGGATGCGCTATTGGTGGCATGCGGGAACGATGAACCCCTTATGATCCTTGATCCCCTCCTGAAAACATGGAGCAAAAGCAGAGAAAGTTTGAAAGGCTATGCCACCTGTCTTGCCATGGTCCCTGCTGACTGTTCCATTCAGAGTCAATATCCCATGGTGTTGGTGGGATGTGATGATATGCGGTTGTACCTGTTTGATCATGAAGGGGCACTGCTGCAAAAGGTCAATTTTGAAACCACCATCGACGCTGTCCTTTGTTTGCATGGCGAGCCGGGCCAATGGGTGGATATTTTGGTACTTTCCTCCTATCACGGTTTGCAAGTAGGCCGCATTTGCTTTGACCGCACCTACCCGGAGGAAAAAATTCATCAGGAGCGCATCAAGATACGTCAAGCCTTGCTTGATGAACTCAAACAACGACCAGACCCACTTGCTGTACTGCGCCATATGCTGGATTCACAATCCCATGCCGCCCAGCTTAAGGCCATCTTGATCATCCTGGAAGATCCCATCACCTATGCCTCCTTGCTGGACCCCACTGTTGACGGCAGCTTGCTGGACAAACTGGATGACTACCTAACCGCTTTTCTTACCCACTCTTTATCGCGCCAAATTGATAAACTGCTGGAAAAACCCTCAAGAAATAAGGACGAAGATAAACGGTTAGACAGTTATTTCCATATTCTTTTGTATATGGCAAAAGGTGTTAAACAATCCCGCATGGAAGTTCGTCGCCTGGAAGGCCGGTTAATGTTGCTCCTCGATGAAGGCGGACAACTTGCTCAGGATGCCCCACAACGTGAAACACTGAAGACCCTATTTTCCGAATTGCAAGATGCTAAAAGGCTGTTAAGGAAATATGCTAAACAGTCTTATGACTCCTGCAATAATCAAACCACAGACCCTTCTGCACAAGGTGCCTGCATCAAGCTGATCGGGCTTGTTGCCCGTGACAAACTTTTTACTGAATTGACGGTCAAACCTACCCATGGCCATGGTCAAGTCCGTGCTGTGGCCTTTTGCGGCCCCGGCAATATTAAGGAAAAACTTATGGTCTTTGCCCCTCATGGGGCAGACCGTCTGCAAACCTTTCACATGCATTATGAAGAGTTAAAAAGCAGCCCCAGCCCAGCCAAAAAATGGGAGTTTGAGCTTAAGACAAAAGTGGAGGAGCCACTTCCTCAAGTGCGCTGTCTACTGTCGTTGGGTGAAGATGGGGTGTTGATTTTGACCGAAGACCGGTTGGGATATGGCAACATCACCAGCCAAACCATGGTCTGGCAAGACATTCCTGGCAGCTCCTGCCATGGCTTGTCTCTCTTTCCCGACCAGCAACGGGTGGTGGTGTGTGGGGAGTGGCTCCCCGATGGATATGCCCAACCCAGTAAAGAAATATTGATGGTTTTTCGCATCCTGCCAGATGGAATGCTGCAACGAGAGGAGGGATGTTTTCTCAACCCACGCGAGGAATGGAAGGAACGGTGCACCATTCGGGAAACGGTCTGGGATGATCAAGGTGGTCTGTGGGGGGTGACTGCTCCCAAGGGGAAACTCTTGTATTGGCCAGATGCCGCCCGTGCTACACCACTCCATCCCACCCCACTGCCCAAAGTGGTGCTTGAAATGGGAATTCCCCAATATTCCATCCAATTTTTGGCCGGAAAAATTTATTGCGGTGGCCAGGATGGGGCGGTGCGGGCTTTTGATCTTTCTGGTCAATTGTGCTGGTTGAACCAACTTCCCGGCCCCATCAACAGTGTGCGCACCATCACCACCAAAGATGGCTACCATCGAGTGGCCGCCGTGGCCGATCGGGAACACTTGTTTCTTTACAACGAAAAAGGTGACCCCAAAGGGATGATCTTTCTGCCCGGAACCCACATTATCTCCCTGGCGGCTGGAACTTGGCGACCCGATGGACCCTGTCATTATCTCATCGGCTTTCTCGATGGAGAGGTGCGATTGTTGGAAGAGGTGCCGGAAAAATTTGATTGGCAGGAGTTCATGAGGCCAGATTCCAATATTTACCCTGATGTTCAAGCAGACCTCTGGGAAGATATTATCAATAATGTGAACTCCAAAATTGCCAATATGGATACCAATCTATTGTTGAAATGGTGTCAAATTCCCCACGCCATCCTGGAACCCTCCCGATTTGCCTGGGCAGCCGAATATTTAATCCTCCATAATCGCATTTTGATCCCTGATTGGTTTTCTAAATTGTTTGACCTTCTGGATGAAATTCAGCAACCAGGCTCTATAGGTTCTAATCTACCTTCAAGGCGACGACTGCGTTCGCTTCTGCTGCGGGAGTTGGGCAGACACTTGCATCGGATTCCTAAGGAGCTTATCCCACGGTTACTGCAAGTGGGGGATAAGGTTTTGGATGGGGCGTTTGCCAGCCTGCTTGCCAATATTCCCATGGAGGCCATCCCTGTATTGGGGGAATCAAATCTTTTCCAATTATTGGGCAAAGGAGTTCACAAGGCTGCAAAGGGCAACCCTTTCACCACCTCCTCCCTGCTCTTGCTTTTGCGTCGCTTGATGGTCCGGGATCACCTACTGGTGGACCGTTTTCTCTCCTCCCTGTTTGCCCCCTGGCCCCAGGGTATTGGCCTTCCAAGACCACCAGATCACTCACAGATTACCGATAGCGATATGCCAAAGAGCATACACCCGGTGCTGATGGAAGGCATCATGGTGATTGTGCTGGAATATTTGGGAATGAAGAGTGGTGAACTGTTACCCACTCTGGCCAGGTTGCCCGAAAAATTTCCGGCGTTGGCCCTACGATTGGAGGAAACCAAGCAAAAAAAATTGCTCCTGGCCTGGCTGATGCGCTTTCAAGACGTGCTGTTTTCCGGTGAAAATAAGGAGGTGTGGCGAATGCTTTGCGATTGCCTGGGTCAATGGGATCGCCCCTTCCGGTTGCTTACCGATGCCAATCTTCTGCCCCCACCAAAGGAAGGACAGCTGGCAACCGGCAACCATACCTTCCAGCAAGCCGCCTTAAGGATGATGCCCAATGCAACCGACGAAATAATGCCGGAGGCCTTTCCCAAAGGTTGGCAAAAATGGGTAGATGCAACGCGGGAGCTTCAGGATCTCCATCGCCGCTTTGGCCTGGGTCGTTTGAACGCGCCAGAAATGCTGGCCCAGTGGCAGGAGTGCACCACACGTTTGGACTCCTTCACCCTGCATTTGGGACTTCTTTCTCCCATGCTGAAAACCTGGAAGGAGGAGTGGCGCAAGGAGTTGCAGCGATTGCACAGCAGCCACCTTCCCAAAGAGGAGGTGGATTATTTGGTGGTGGAATCGGAAGAGCTTCTGACAGTGCCAGGAGAGATTGCCCAGGCCACCCTTCGCCTGTGTAATCATGGTCCGCATAATATCAACAATCCCGTCACCTTTTGGATTGAAGGGGAAGCCCTGCCCGATGGCGTAAGCGTGGATGGCTCGGTGCGGGTGGAGGCCCGCCACTTAAGCAGTCATGCGGGAAGCCGTCCTGGGGAGAGCATCACCCTCTCCCTTCTGATCAACCCCCCCTTTACCTCTTCTGGCTCTTATCGGATTAAACTGGGATGGTCGGTGGGAAGACGGGAAAAAAGGCTGGAATATACCCTGCACCACAAACCACGGGTGGATGCCTATCGGCTACGTTATCTGGAACGGGATGGTTTGATTCAATCCATCCTCACTGTGCGGAACGATCAACGTCCCCGTTATCAGCGGGTGGTGGTCCGCCGCTGGCGGTGCCGGGAGGAGGAGGGCAGCCTCCTCAATCGCATCGAATTGGCACGGACGGTCAAGATATGGGTGGAGCGATCCCGACGGGAAGAGACGGTCAGTTATTTCTCCACTGAACCAGGTTGGCCCAACGCCACCCATATTCCTGCCAGCCGGTTGGGTGAACAGTTGAAGATGGTCCCCCATGGGCTGGAGTTTTGGTTTATGGAAGAGGCGGTGCCCTGGAATTTGCACCTGTTGCAAACCATTGCCCAAGCCCCAGCAACAGCCTTGTTCATTCCCGATCTGGAATTGGACGATCCCCCCACTCCCCATCAAACACACATGCTGGACGAAATGCTGGCCGTCAAGGATCCTAATGGTCTGGCTGTACTCCACTGGGCACTCAAAGCCTGTATCCAGGGAGGGGTGCGGGTGGAAGCAGGCAGGCTACCCCATCCTTCCCCTGCTTGTCTGGCCATGGATTTAATGACCAGCAGCGGTGAAATCAGACGGGGAAGCCAGTTGGATTTGACCGTCTTTCTTGCCACCCATAAAAAACCCCTCTGGGTTGCCGGAGTGGAGCGCAATCATCCCGACACTCTGCTCCCTGCCGACCCTGTGCAACCCTTATCCTCTTTAATCAACATTGATCACTTTGCCTTACTGCTGTTGCTAAGCTTGGTCAAACGTTGGGGTGACTACTGGGTGCCCAGATTTCCCGGTCTCTTCCCCTATGTGGATTCCATCTATCCCACCGGCTTTCGCAAATCCGCCAAGGGGGCCGATCAACTACAGGATGCCTGGACCCTGGATGGCTGGAGCACCACTTCTCTGGATCTGGTGCAACGTATCCTGTTTGGCAGCCGACAAAGCTCTCCCAACAAGCCAGCCATGGAAGGATTTGGCATTGAACAATGGGGAAAACTGCAACAATTTACTGCCAAACGTCATATTCACCCCCTCTTTTTTCCCCTGATTGGTCTTAAGGATTTGGCAGAATTTCGTTCGATCCAAACGCAAAAACAAAAGTGGTGGGAGCTGTTACATGGTAACTACCACTATGGCCCCCTTATTTCCCAACAATTGGGCTTGGCCGGATATGAGGTCAAAGATTCACAACCTATCAGCCAAAACAAGGATGTAACAGGTCTATGTTATCTGTTGGAAAACAAAGAAAAGCGGGGTCCCTTCCATTCGCTCTTCCTCTTGCTGCCAAACCAATTTTCCATTTCTCTCTGGGAAAAATCCAACA
Organism: Magnetococcales bacterium; assembly: GCA_015233935.1. Taxonomy (GTDB): domain Bacteria; phylum Pseudomonadota; class Magnetococcia; order Magnetococcales; family JADFXB01; genus JADFXB01. The sequence continues at coordinate 13,144 of JADFXB010000064.1, forward strand.
GCGAAGGACGACTCAACCTGCTTAACCATTTTTTGCAAGAGGCAGAAGGGGTCACACGCACTTGGATCAGCGACAACCAAACCTGTCAATTGCTGGTCATGGATGGAGACCCCTCCCTGATCACCGCCATCCATCAGGTCTCCCCGCGTACCGTCTTTCTCGATGATCGCCGTCTCAGCCGTCTGATGACCACCAGTACCCCCAGACAAGCTCTGATGGAGATAATCCACAGTCAGATTCCCCTCATGGAGGTGGTGCGATCGGTTTTTATCACCGAGGGTCCTGTACCACCAAACCGTTTTTTTGGTCGCAAGGCCATCCTGCATTCCATCCTGGAAGGATTGCGTCAGCGAGCCAGCATCATTATTTCTGGACCACGGGCCATTGGCAAATCCAGCCTGTTGCGCAAGCTGCCCGAATGTAGTGAATGGCAACAAATCATGGCCAAAAACTTTGTCCCCATTCTGGCAGACCTGCAAGAACAACGCAGTGTGGCCAATGACAAAGCTTTTCTGGAAGATTTGGTTGCGGCTGCGGAAAAGGCAGCTCTTGGGTTTGATGCAACGGTTCATCAACGCATTGGCCAATTGCAATGGGATCCCGACAGTCATGCTGCCAGAAAACCCAATGCCTCCGATATGACCACCCATGCATTGACCCGTGAAATCATCCACTCCATTTGCGCTCAAGCACAAGCCGATGGTAAAAACCCCATCTTTTTCTTTGATGAGGTCGATGGATTTTATTCCCACGATAAGCTGCGAGGAGGACTACTCTTTACCCTTTTCCGACGGCTGCACAATGATTTGCAGGCAGGTTTTGTCTTTGCCTCCTACCCTCCCCAGGTGGAAGGAATGGCCAAGGCCATCGCCTCCGTAAATACCCAGGGCTTTAATTTTGTCCAGCGCATCCAGCTCGGTCCTATGGAAATGGTGGATGGCATCACCCTTGTGCAACAAATTATGGATGAAGCAGGCCTACCCTTGAGTCAACCCCAGGCCCGCCTGCTGGTGGAAGAATCCTTTGCCATTCCCAAATTGATCCAAATGGCCTGTCGGGAGCTGATTCGCGGTATTTCAGATCAAATCCGTCTCGGTCACAGCAATCGTTTGACCTCCAACCTCATCCACCATGCTTTGCAAATGGCACAAAAAGAATTTTTGGAAGGAATCTTTTTTCCCGAATTGGAACCTATCGAATTTCGCATCGCCATAATGTATTTTGTACTGGAGGGGAAGGATTCATTTAGCGTCCTTCAGGTCATGGATTCCATGCAACACCATGCCGGGTGCACGTGGTCTCTGCCACAAACCACCGACAAGTTAGAAAAACTGGTTATTTCCCTGATCTTGGAAAAATCCGGTTCCCATTACCGCTTTGCTGGACCAGAGGGGTATTCCTACTTTCCCACCTTGGTTCGGAATGTAGAAGGTCGAGGGAACCTGGAAGAGCGCATTATTAGAGAATTCTTAGAGAGTAAAATGTGACATAAAATATCTGACTGCAAAGAAAACAACATGCAAAACATATCGCAATACACAACATTAATAAATATACACAACGACAAACCGTTTGATTCAAACAACCACATCCCATTAAAAACATTACCGAATAATATCAGTGCATTTTTATCAATTAGCAACTCACTGGGAAAATTTTACTCTATCATCCGCAAAGATAATTCTAATGTTGGCATCCTATCCAGCAATTCTCACGCAAATTTTGCTGAAAACGTTAATTTAATTCAAGAACTAATTGATCAATGGAACATAATTGCACAAAAGAAATTTGTAGATAATTTAAATATTGTGATAATAAAAGATTATCATATAATAAACATGAATGCATTAATTACGTTATTAGATACTATACGTCATGATTTGTTAAAAATCGATATAAAATGTCTATTTATTGGACATGTATCTATTTTTAATCTCATGCTGAAGGAATATGGCAACTCCTCTTTAGGCAAAGAATTATTAGCAAATAGATGGATTCTGGATGACTGGGGCGGGAATAATATTCATCCAATAATCCAATGGCTAACGGGGGGGCACTGGTGGCTGGTGGAAAAGTTTCAGGAGGTATTGGAGGCTTTGCCTCCTAAAATTCGCACCTCAGAATGGTGGCCAACCCTGCGGAAATTGGCCCATGAAACGGTGGTAGATTGGTTGGACCCAAACAATCCCAACGATTCCCTGGAAGAATGGATCCGCAGTCTGCCAGATTCAAAAGCTCTCTCTTTGCCTGAACTGGCCTCTTCTTGGTCCACCCTCCACAAGCTGTTACCCGGTGGGGAATGGTTTCTTAAGATGCCACCGCATCTATTGAAATCCTATATGGAAGAATTTGAATACAAGCCCCGCAGCCAATGGTTAACCCCTCAGAGCACCTTGGTCATGGGAGGATTTCTTAAATATACCGTTGACAAAAATAATCGCACCGTACACTGCCTGCGGGGAGCACTATTAAGCTATGCCCTGGCCAGATTTTGGAAGAAAAATCAACTATGGACCCCCACCAAAGACTATGCATCCTTTGTGGCCCATGATCCACCCCGCAATCCCGGCCCCCTTGAAGAACCTACCTGCCTGGATCTCTATCTGGATCATATTTTACAGGTCGCCAAGGATGGCGAGGAAATGGACAGTTGGATGATTCTCAATCCTACTGAGCAACAAGAGGATCTGCCAAAAAAACTTCCAAAAGGTCATTGGTGGCAGCGGTTCAAACCATGGCACCCCCCGATTGTTTGACCAATGACCGAGTATACCCTTACCCTCAAACCCAACTGGATGGAACGGCGGGGATTTGCCGCCAGCCTGGAAATGTCGGCAACCGATTTGGCAACCCAGCAGATTGGTGCCTGGGCCGAAGGTATGGGGTGTCTTGGCCTGCAATCCTTCCTGGATAATCGTACCGGCGGCATGTTTTTGGTGGCAGGCCCCCGTGGCATGGGAAAAACCTCCCATGTACGCAACACCATTCGCCAGTGGCAAAAAAGCCATCCTTGCGACTACACCCCGGCCCTCTTTCTGGATGCCTCCGATCTGGGGGTGCTGGACCCTTACCCCAATGAGACGGAGCTGGAACGGCGTATCCTCACCGGACTCATGCGCCATTTAAGCAATAGGGCCGCCAGGACAACCCCTCCCATCCCCACCAATCCCCCTTCTGCTTCTTGGTGGCAAAAACAGGTTCCCCCTCCCCCACCTTCCCTGCCCTCCGATCTCCATGATTTACGCGACCGTATCGAGGCCAGTGAAGCGGTAGCCACTTTTTTAAAGGATAAAAGTGAAGCGGAAAATCAGGATTCCAAAACAAACCTGGCCGCTGAAATCAAACTGGCCCAACAGTTAAAAGAGCTGTTCTTCGCTCCCGATGTCAAAGCCAGTGCAGGAAAAAGTTGGCAAAAAAACAGACTAAGCAACAAAAAAATTCAAGAAGAGCTGCGATTGAAAACAGACCGTGGTCGCACCGACATTCTGCGCATGGAGATCAAAGAACTTTTTTATCGTTACCCCAAGGAAACCTGGCCCATTCTGGTCATCGATGAATGGGACCGTTTTCAATCCGGGCAAGAGACCAGCCAGGATGAATTGTCCGCTGTCTTCCCCATTCTCAAATCCCTGGGACGCCTAAAAAGCCTGCTCAATGAATATCCCTCCCCGGTAATCATCATCGGTGGCCCGGCCCTTTATCATGTCCTTCGACATCCTGACATCGATCCAAAAATGAGTCCCGAAAGGTTTGGCAACATTTTCCAGCACCGTTGTTTCATCTCTCCCCCCTTGCCACGCCCAATAATGAGCAAAGAAAGGCCTGACGCCAACCCCCTGCGTCCCTACCTGAATGCCATGTTGGAGCCGACGGAGCGACCTGATGAAGAGCAGGTTCGCATGTTGGCGGATTTAATGTTGTTCGAGACAGGCCCCAATCCCCACGGCATGAAATTATTCATGACCCGATTTTGCCAGGGGAATATCTTTCGCTATCACATGAGTCCCTACTCGGCGTGCAAGGCCTTGCTGGCCCGTGCCGCCTGCCTGGAGTGGCAGCGTTGGAATCAGGACTATGTCTCCATTTTATCAAGTGGCAGTTATACCCGCATGAACTGGCTATGGTATCTGTTGGATCGGGTGCGCCTGTTCTGGAAAAGTGTCCACTCTTTTTCATCAGGCCCCTTTACCCTGCCAGATTTTGATTTGACCACCATCCCCCCCCCGGTGGCCCTGTTAAACAAACTGGATGAATTTCCTGAAATTATCTATGGCAAACCTAAGGTATCGTTAAAATTTATGGCGCAATGCGGTCCCCTGCAATGGCAGGTGGATCAAATGTGGATTCTGAAATTCCGATTAGCCTACGAAGAACTTAAAAACAAACCGCCTGTTATCCGTGCCCCCGCTTCCTGGCAGGGTTGGAAAGATGAAGAATTGATCCACCCCACCCACGGAGGTCAATATTGTTTCATGTTTTCCCTGGAGAGATAAACCAACCTCCCGATTCACTTCACACCATTTAGAAGCCACCCTGCTCCAAACCAACAAATGCTTTCCCTGCAAAATTCCACCAATTTTGCAACAATTGCCCTGCCTCCTTGGCTGCCACCGGGCGACTGAACAGATAGCCCTGGGCATAGTCGCACCCCTTTTCCTTGAGAAATTGCAACTGCCCCTCCTCTTCCACCCCTTCCGCCACCACCTTGCGCTCCAGACTGTGGGCCAAACTGATAATGGTGGAGACCAGGGTGCGATCCACATTGTCCTGGGTAAGATTGCGGATGAAGCTTCGATCAGTTTTCAGAGTGGCTACCGAAAGTTCTTTTAAATAGGCCAGAGAAGAATAGCCGGTGCCAAAATCATCCATG
>JADFXB010000065.1:0-14965 GCA_015233935.1 Magnetococcales bacterium
CGGATGGCCTCACCATGGGCCATTTCCGTCAATTGACGGGTGAGATCATTTTCCACATGGGGACGCAGTTTTTTGCGCCAGGTTTGGCGGATGGTTTCCAGCAACCAGCCATCCACCGGACGGGGACCAGGATGAATCTTAAACCAAGCCGCCATCCTCCCCTCTCCACTGGACAATTGATCCTTGGCCAACTCCCCGTCACGACCATGCTCCATGGCCAGGCGCAGGATGCCCTCCTCCTTGCCACGCAACAAGGCCAACACCCGGTGAGAAGGGAGTTTTTTCAACGGTTCGCTGAAGTCGAAATAATCGGAAAACTTGCTTCCCTCCTCCTCCTTACCCTTGACCACCGATGAACGGAGAAGACCCTCCTGCCACAACTCCTGACGGAGAACACCCACCAAATCCCCATCATCGGCAAATTGATCCATCAGGATTTCCCGTGCCCCTTCCAGGGCAGCCGCTGCATCCGCCACCCCTGCATCAGGATGAATAAAGGGGGCCGCCAACGTTTCCAAACTGTCCGCCGGACGGGTAAGCAGGAGATCGGCCAAAGGTTGCAAACCTGCCTCCCTGGCCGTGGCCGCCTTGCTGCGTCTTTTGGGACGATAGGGCAGATAGAGATCTTCCAGACGGGTTTTGGTATCCGCCGCCAGGAGAGCGGCTTCCAATTGGGGGGTCAACTTGCCCTGCTCGCGAATGGTGTTGAGAATGCTCTCCCGCCGGGCCTCCATCTCCCGCCAAAAGGCCAATCGCTCATGCAGGGTGCGAAGATGATCATCGGTAAGATTGCCGGTGACCTCCTTGCGATAGCGGGCAATAAAGGGCACGGTGGCTCCTTCATCCAGCAAGGCGACAGCCGCCTTGACCTGCTCTTCCCGCACTCCCAGTTCACCCGCAATCCGAACCTCGATGGCAACCATGGCAACATGTTTCCTTATGAAAGGTAAACTTACAATCGTGACTCCCCGGCCACCTCTTGCAGCATACTCGCCAAAGCCGTCTGCCAATGGGGGGCAGGGCTGGCCAGAATTTCCCAACTTTTGGTGCAATCCAACACACTGAAAGCGGGACGGGTGGCTGCCGTGGGATAGGCAGAGGAGGGTATGGGATGGATGGTGACCGGACTGGATAACACCCCCATCTGGAGGGCCAACTGCTGAATGGCCACAGCAAAATCATACCAACTGGCCACCCCGGCGTTGCACCAATGCAGAATGCCGCAAACATCCCGCTCCAACAATCCCCACAAGGCGGTGGCAAGATGAAAGGCCCAGGTGGGGGAACCGGTTTGATCCATCACCACCGAAAGGTTGCGCCCTTCCCGCATCAAACGCAACATGGTCTGGACAAAGTTATGTCCCCGGCTGCTGTACAACCAGGCGGTACGCACCAGCAAGAGATTCTCTCCCAAAAGATCCAAGGCGGCCCGTTCCCCAGCCAGTTTGCTTCGACCGTACTCCCCCAAGGGGGCCACCGCATCTTCCGGCCCCCAGGGGCGTCCCCGGCTACCATCGAAGACATAATCGGTGGACAGGTGCAACAGTTTTCCCCCAACCCTTTGCACCGCCCGACTGAGGTTGACCACCCCCCCATGGTTCACCGCCCTGGCCTCATCAGGTTGGCTTTCTGCCCGGTCCACTGCCGTATAGGCCGCCGCATTGATCACCCACTGGGGTTGCAACGCACCAATCTTCTCCACTACCTCTTTTTCCACGGTGATGTCCAACCAGGATCGCTCCCACCCCACTACCTGCCAGTCGGAGGGCGCACTGCGCAACAACTCCCATCCCAATTGTCCACCCGCTCCCGTGATCAATACTTTCATGGAAAATATTCGGCCTGACAGAAGGCCACCCCCTTTTCATCCTTGGGTGACAATAAAGGCGGCGGCTCCCCTCCCCCTTGCAAAGGCCAAGCGATGGCCAGTTGGGGATCATCCCAACGGATACACCGTTCCCACTCCGGGGCGTAATCGTTGCTGCACTTGTAATAAAAGACCGCCTCCCCCTCCGGGACATAAAAACCATGGGCAAATCCAGGTGGGATCCAGGCCATCAAACGATTTTCCCCACTCAACCAAAATCCTTCCCACTGGCCAAAAGTGGGAGAGGAGCGTCTTAAATCCACTGCCACATCGAACACCCGCCCAGACAAAACCCGAATCAATTTACCCTGCGGCTTTTGTACCTGATAGTGCAGCCCCCGCAATACATTGGCCTGGGACAAGCTGATGTTGTCCTGGACAAAGGAATCCCCAATCCCCATGGACTCAAACATGGACTGGTTCCACAATAGGGAAAAATAGCCGCGCGAATCGCCAAAAAAGGGTGTCTCCAACACCTGTAAATCACGCAAGCGACAGGGAATGCTCTTGATCATCCTCTAAAACCCCATACAAAGCGGGTTGGGAGAAAAAGTCGGGATAACCATCTCCTTCCGCAAATATCCCCCCCCAAGATTAGAACCAGCTATCTCCATGGACAAGCTAAAATATCCATCCAGACTGTTTGGGAAAATCTCCTGTCCATTTGGGGACTCCCACCTACCCCTTTTTCTCATTTGCGGGAATGCTGAAAAAATAAATATAAGCACTTGATCAAGATCAAGACATTTTCAATTCAATGGTGTATAAATAAATACGTATGCAAAATTTGCGGGAAAGAGAACCATGGAGCATGCTGTCAGCCGCCGCCATTTGTTATTTGGGAGAACAACACCCATCCGACCCCCCTGGTCGGTGGCGGAGGAGGCGTTTCTTGCTGCCTGCAACCGTTGCCAAGATTGCCTTCCTGCGTGCCCACAAACCATATTGATAGAACGGCGCGGCTATCCCGAGGTGGATTTTTCTCGTGGTGAATGCACCTTTTGCGCAGATTGCGTATCAGCTTGCCCTAAAAAGTCTCTTGCTTTTATGGATCAACACACTCCTCCCTGGTCACTACAGGTGGAAGTGGGGGCCGGATGTCTGGCCAACCGGGGGATTTATTGTCAAGGATGTGGCGATGCCTGTCCCACCAGGGCTATCACCTTTGCCAACCAGCCTGGCATACCGAAGCCGCAACTGACCGCTCAACGTTGTACCGGCTGCGGGGCCTGCGTCAGTGTCTGCCCCGTTCATGCCGTAAAGATAGGTTTCCAGGAGGGAACGCGCCATGCCGCATGAAGCTTCTTCTTTTGCCTTGGCCAGTGCCATTTTGCAAGTTCGCCCCGACTGTATCCATCGGGTGCAGGAACAGGTGGTTTTGGAAGAAGGCGTGGAAGTGCACGGTATGGATCCCCGTGGCTGCCTGATTATTACCCTGGAAGGCGCGGCAGGGGACCCCCTCACCGAAAGACTTTACCGATTGCGGGATCTGGAGGGCGTCCTGGCCGCCGATCTCGTTTATCAACACATCGAAGACGACGCTTCAGCCCCCCATCACAAGGAGACGGCCCCGTGAAACTCACCCGCCGCGAATATCTCAAGGCCAATGCCATCGCCGCCGCTGCCGCTGCGTCAGGGATGACCCTGCCAGGCTTGGTGCCCATGGCTGCTGCCGAAGGCACCGATAACGGCAGCGATATCCGTTGGGACAAGGCACCCTGCCGCTTTTGTGGCACAGGTTGCAGCGTGCTGGTGGGCACCAAGGATGGTCGCATCGTCGCCACCCAAGGCGACCCAGACGCCCCAGTGAACAAAGGCCTCAACTGTATCAAAGGCTATTTTCTCTCCAAAATTCCCTATGGAAACGACCGTCTTACCTCTCCCTTGCTACGCAAAAAAGATGGCAAGTATGACAAGGAAGGGGAATTTACCAAAGTCTCCTGGGATGAAGCCTTCGATATCATGGCACAAAAGTACAAAGCTGCCCTCAAGGAAAAAGGCCCCTCTGCCGTGGGCATGTTTGGCTCCGGTCAGTGGACCATTTGGGAAGGCTACGCTGCCGCCAAACTTTTCAAGGCGGGTTTTCGCTCCAATAACATCGATCCCAACGCCCGCCATTGCATGGCCTCGGCAGTGGCAGGATTCATGCGCACCTTTGGCATCGATGAACCCATGGGCTGCTACGACGATCTGGAAGCCGCCGATGTCTTCGTCCTGTGGGGAGCCAACATGGCGGAGATGCATCCCATTTTGTGGTCGCGCCTCACCAATACCCGCCTGTCCAAACCCACCTGTAAAGTGGTGGTGATGTCCACCTACACCAACCGCTCCTTTGACCTGGCGGATATGGGCATCGTCTTTCGTCCCCAGTCGGATTTGGCCATTGCCAACTACATTGCCAACCATATCATCCAAAGCGGCAAGGTAAACGAAAAATTTGTGGCCAACCATGTGGGCTTTCATTCCGGGGTGACCGATATCGGCTATGGTTTGCGCCCCACCCACGCCCTGGAAAAAGATGCCAAGGATTTGCAGGATACCAACGCCTCCAAACCCATAACCTTTGATGAATACAAGGCCTTCGTCGCCACTTATACCCTGGACAAGGCCCATGAAATTTCCGGTGTGCCCAAGGATCAGTTGAAAGCCCTGGCCGAGCTGTATGCCGATCCCAACCTCAAGGTGATGTCCCTGTGGACCATGGGTGTCAATCAACATACCCGTGGTACCTGGATGAACAACTTGATCTATAACATGCACCTGTTGACCGGCAAAATTTCCGAGCCAGGCAACTCACCCTTCTCCCTCACCGGTCAACCCTCCGCCTGTGGCACCGCCCGTGAAGTGGGAACCTTCTCCCATCGCTTGCCCGCCGACATGGTGGTGATGAAAAAGGAACACCGGGATATTACCGAGAAAAAATGGCTGATTCCTGAAGGCACCATCCCCGACAAACCTGGTTTCCATGCGGTTGTTCACCATCGCATGCTCAAAGATGGCAAGTTGAACGCCTATTGGGTCATGTGCACCAACAATATGCAGGCCGCTCCCAATATGAATGAGGAAGGTCTGCCTGGCTATCGCAATCCTGCCAACTTTGTGGTGGTCTCCGACCCTTATCCCACGGTCACCGCCATGGCCGCCGACTTGATCCTGCCCACCGCCATGTGGGTGGAAAAAGAAGGGGCCTATGGCAATGCGGAACGGCGTACCCAATTCTGGCGGCAACAGATTAAGGCCCCCGGTGAGGCCAAATCGGATCTGTGGCAACTGATGGAGTTTTCCAAACGCTTCAAAATAGAAGAGGTTTGGCCGGAAGAGTTGCTGGCGAAAAAGCCGGAATATCGGGGGAAAACCCTGTTCGATGTCCTGTATGCCAATGGCCAGGTCAACAAGTTTCCCGTGAGTGAACTGCAAAAAGGCCACGACAACGACGAATCCAACCATTTCGGCTTCTATGTGCAGAAAGGGTTGTTTGAAGAATACGCCGGGTTTGGTCGTAACCATAAACATGATCTGGCTGATTTTGAAGTCTACCACAACGCCCGTGGCTTGCGCTGGCCGGTGGTGGATGGCAAAGAAACCCTGTGGCGATTCCGGGAAGGCTATGACCCCTACGTCAAGGCAGGGGAAGGGGTCAAGTTTTATGGCAAGCCGGATGGCAAGGCAGTGATCTTCGCCCTGCCCTATCAGCCTCCCGCCGAATCTCCGGATGGGGAATATGATTTGTGGCTGTGCACCGGTCGCGTGCTGGAACATTGGCACTCCGGCTCCATGACCCGCCGGGTACCCGAATTGCACCGGGCCGTTCCCGATGCGGTGGTCTTCATGCATCCCAACGATGCGCAAAAACGGGGACTCAAACGGGGCATGGCAGCCAAACTTACCAGTCGTCGCGGTGAGGTGGTGGCACGGGTGGAAACCCGTGGTCGCAATACCCCACCGGAAGGGTTGATTTTCATCCCCTGGTTTGATGAATCCAAGTTGGTCAATAAATTAACCTTGGATGCCACCTGTCCCATTTCCAAGGAGACCGACTTTAAAAAATGTGCGGTCAAAGTAAGTCGCGCCTGATTGTGGGTAACCCTAAGCTGGGGTAAAGACCATGAGCGATGCGGCCATGGAGACGCCAGCGGAAGGCGTCAGTCGGCGGAGCGTATTGCAAGGGGTGGGCAAATCGGCGGCGGGTTTTGCCTTGGGTGGCTTGCTGCTCTGGCTGCACGCCCGGGCAGCCCACGCCCTGCCCGCCACCGCCCTGCGTCCACCGGGTGCTTTGGTGGAAAAGGATTTTCTTGCCACCTGCTCTCGCTGTGGCCTGTGTGTGCGCAGTTGTCCCTACGACACCCTGGTATTGGCCAAACCAGGGGAAGAGGTGGTGGCAGGAACCCCATATTTTCGGGCCAGGGATATCCCTTGTGAAATGTGTGAGGATATTCCGTGTGTCAAAGCCTGCCCCACCGGTGCCCTGGATCACGGTTTGACCGATATTCTCAAGGCGCGCATGGGACTGGCCGTATTGACCGACCAAGAAACCTGTCTTGCCTTTCTGGGTCTGCGTTGTGAAGTGTGCTACCGGGTATGTCCGGTGTTGGACAAGGCCATCACCCTGGAACGGCGGGTGAATGAGCGCAGTGGCAAACATACCCTGTTTTTGCCCATCGTCCACTCCCAACATTGCACTGGCTGTGGCAAGTGCGAAAAATCCTGTGTGCTGGAAGAGTCGGCCATTCGGGTGCTGCCCCTGGCCATTATCAAGGGTGAATTGGGACGCCACTATCGCCTGGGGTGGATCGAAAAGGAAAAGGCAGGTCACTCCCTGTTGCCAGGGGAGATCATCACCCTGCCCACCCGCCAACCGGGAGCCATACCATGAGGCCGCCAGTCAAGCTGGTAGCCAGTGGTGACGGGGTGCGGGAAAAAGGCTGGTGGCGTGCCTATCAATGGCTGATTCTTCGCCGCTTGAGCCAGTTGACCATTCTGGCTTTGTTTTTGGCAGGACCCTGGTTTGGGGTGCGCTGGGTGGAAGGCAATCTTTCCTCCAGCTTGACTTTGAATACTTTACCCTTAACCGATGTGCTGATTTTTTTGCAAATTCTGGTCAGTGGTCACTGGCCTGCCAGTCAGGCGGTGCTGGGTTTTGTCATTGTGGTGGTCTTTTACATGCTGGTTGGCGGGCGAGTTTTTTGTGCCTGGGCCTGCCCGGTCAATATGATCACCGACTTGGCACGCTGGGCGCGGGGCAAACTGGGTATCCGACGGGATATCTCCCTCCCCCGCTCCACCCGCTACGGGGTGTTGATCATGCTCCTCTTGGTGACAGCCCTCTCTGGCATGCTGGTCTGGGAGTGGGTCAATCCAGTGGCCATGGTCCATCGCGGCTTGATCTTCGGTATGGGGGCAGGATGGCTGGTGGTGGTGGCCATCTTTCTCTTCGACCTGTTCATCAGTCGTAATGGATGGTGTGGTCGTCTGTGCCCCACTGGAGCCGTCTACAGCCTGTGTTCCACCACCGCTCTGGTGCGGGTGGAAGCGGCCAGACGAGATCAATGCAACGATTGTCAGGATTGTTTCCTGGTTTGCCCGGAACCACAGGTGATTGGTCCGGCTTTAAAAGGTGAGGCCAAGGGCATCGGCCCGGTCATTCACGGCATTAATTGCAGCAACTGCGGACGATGCATCGATGTTTGTTCCAAGAGCGTCTACCGCTTTGCCATTCATATCCCCAACCGGTCGAGGATAGCATCATGAAGAGGATCCTGCTTGTCACCATGGCATGTTTTACGCTGCTGGGAAGCCCCCTGGGGTCCGGCATGGCTTCGGCCGAAGTTCAAAGCCTGCGCGGTGCCCTGCCGCTGGATGTGGAGCCACAATCCCCCGATGTCAACAAGTGGCAACAGGATGGTCCTCCCATTCCCCGTGCCTACCTGCAACAACCGCCCCTCATCCCCCACAATGTGGAAGGGTATGTCATCGATACCCGTCAGAACAAATGTCTGACCTGCCATAGCTGGGCCAAGGCGCGGGAGGCCCACGCCACCAAAATCAGCCTGACCCACTTCCGTAACCGTTTCGGCACTGAAACCGCCGACGTGTCGCCGCAACGCTATTTCTGCACCCAGTGTCATGTCCCCCAACGGGATGTGCCTCCTCTGGTGCAGAATGAGTTCAAGCCGGTCAACGCGCTGTCCAAGTGAGGATTGCACCATGAACGATACCAACGGCTTCTGGACTCTGCTGCGGCAGACCAGGTGGATCATCATGGCCACCTTTTTCATCTTGGGTATCCTCTTCTGGGGAGGATTTCACTGGGCCTTGGAGGTCACCAACACGGAAACCTTCTGTATCTCCTGTCACGAGATGGAAGAAAACGTCTATCGGGAGTATCAGAATACCATCCACTATTCCAATCGCACCGGCGTGCGGGCCACCTGCCCCGACTGCCATGTGCCCAGGGAGTGGCAACACAAGATTGTTCGCAAAATTCAGGCCTCCAACGAAGTTTTACACAAAATATTGGGATCCATCGACACCCCGGCCAAGTTTGAAGGCAAACGCCTGGAATTGGCCCGTAATGTCTGGAAGGCCATGAAAAATACCGACTCCCGCGAATGCCGCAACTGCCACAACTTTGATTCCATGGACTTCACCAAACAAGGACGCCGTGGCTTTGACAACCATGAACGGGGCTTTGCCAAAGGCAATACCTGTATCGACTGCCACAAAGGCATCGCCCACCGTCTGCCCCACGGCATGACCGAGTCCGACGACACCCGCAAATAATCAGTCAATCCACAGGGAGGATGCATTTTCATCCTCCCTGTTCATTTTTTCCTGCCATAAAAATTGACTCCCTCCCTCAGGCTGGCTACCATCAGAATTGGGTCTTCTTATTCCATTCGTTGGGAGTCCGTTGCATGAATATCAACCTTGCCCAATACCTCCCCTGGTTGATCCTGCTGGCTGTGGGATTCTATCTGGTGGCGATTTACAATGGACTTGTGGCCCTGCGCAATCGCTTCAAGAATGCCTTTGCCCAAATCGATGTTCAGTTGCAACGGCGTTATGATTTGATCCCCAATCTGGTGGAAACCGCCAAAGGTTATTTAAGTCACGAACGCCAAACCCTGGAAGCAGTGATTGCTGCCCGCAACACCGCCCTGGCCGCCAGTCGGGAGGCGCGACAAAAACCGGGGGATGGCGGAATGTTGAACGCCTTGGCAGGAGCAGAAGGACTTCTGGCAGGTGCCCTCGCCAATCTCAATGTGGTCATGGAAGCCTATCCCGATCTCAAGGCTGATCAAGCCATGTTGCAGGTACAAGAAGAGCTTTCCTCCACGGAAAACCGCATTGCCTTTGCCCGCCAAGCCTATAACGATAGCGTGATGCACTATAACACCAAGCGGGAATCCTTCCCGGATAATCTGATTGCAGGATTTTTCCAATTTCAGGAGGCCGCCTCCTGGGAGATGGCCGACCCCACCCAGCGGGAAAACGTCAAGGTTTCTTTCAGTTAAACCTTTGACGGAACAAAGGTTATGGATTTCTTTGCCCATCAACAAGAGGCCAGAAGGCGCACCACGATTTTCCTGGTGTTGTTGCCTCTGGCAGTCCTGTTCCTCATGCTGGCTGCCATCGGAGTGTTCTGGTTGGCGGTGGTCTTTTCCATGCAGTGGTTGATCTTGAGTTATCTGGAAGATCGCCACTATCTCATGGTGGCCCTTGGCACCTTGGTCATCATTGTGGTGGGCAGTGTGTATCGCATGGCCGTGTTGATCCAAGGCGGAGGACAGCGGGTGGCACGGGAGTTGGGGGGGCGGCTGGTGGTGGCAGGCCATGCGGATCCCCAGGAACGGCGTCTGCTCAACGTGGTGGAAGAGATGGCCATCGCCTCCTCTTTGCCAGTCCCCCAGGTTTTCATCCTGGATCAGGAGGAGGGGATCAACGCCTTTGCGGCAGGCCTCTCCCCGGATAATGCGGTGATTGCGGTCACCCGTGGTACTTTGCAGCAATTAAACCGGAATGAACTGCAAGGGGTGGTGGCCCACGAATTCAGCCATATCCTGCATGGGGACATGCGCCTCAATGTGTTGATGATGGGACTGTTGTTTGGCATTCAAATGTTTGCGGTAGCCGGTTCGGCCCTGGCGGAGAGAGAGTTTGCCATTGGGCAGGTGCGGGGAGATCGGGGGACCATTCACTTGATCATCTTGGGCTACCTCTTGTGGATTGCAGGCTATGTTGGGTTGTTCATGGCGAGAATGATCAAGGGAGCGGTCTCCCGACAACGGGAATATTTGGCCGATGCCGCAGCCGTCCAGTTTACCCGCAATCCTTTGGGATTGGCGGGGGCGTTGATGAAGATAGGTGGTTTTTCCATGAGTTCCACCATTCGGAACAAACGGGCGGAAGAGTCCAGTCATTTATTTATCAATGAAAAAAATGTTCGCTCCCGCTATCGGGATTGGGGAGCCAGCCATCCCCCCTTGGAGGAGCGGATTCAGCGATTATGGCCTGCCTTTGACGGGGAGTATCCCCGATTGCGCAATCAGGAATGGTTTGGCCTGCCGGATGAGGGGATGGAAGGGGAGGTGAGGCTGGCGGCAGATTCTACGGCCAAATTGGTGGACAGCATAGGTCAGCCCAAAAAGGACCATTTAACCCAAGCGGCAGCCATGGCATTGGCCGTTCCGCAGGAGGTACGCCCGTTACTGGAGAAGGAGGATTCGGCGGCCTTGCTGGTGGCGGCCTTGTTGATGAGCGAATCCAGCCGGGAAATTCGTCTGCAACAGCAAAAACAGGTGGAAGCCATTTTGGGTCAGCACACCCCTTCGGTGATGTCCATTACAGAAATTGTGGCCGGGTTGGGGCATCATTGGCGGCTTACGTTGCTGGATCTGGCGATTCCCATCCTGCGGAGCTGGCCCTCTCAGCAACAGCAGGCATTGATTAAATTGACGGTGGCCCTGGCACAAACCGATGGCCGAATCTCCTGGTTTGAGTATACCCTGACCCGCTTGTTGCAGAATGCCCTGCTACCCAAGATGGATGTGATCACCAATCCGACCCAATGGTTTCATTCCTTCCGCAAGGTGGCGGAACCTTGTGGTCTGGTGATGGCCATTTTGGCCAGACAGAGCCATGACAGTGAGGAGCAAGCTGTCATGGCATTCAAGGAAGGGATCAGCCAATTGGGAATACCCATCCATTTGCCGCCCGCAGAGGCCTGCACCTTGGCCGCCTTTGACAAGGCCATTCGGGCCTTGCAACCTCTTTCTCCCAATTATAAAAAATTATTGGTGGAAGGGTGCTGTGCCTGCGTCATGGCCCACGGTCACCTTTCGGTCACGGCAGGAGAGCTTCTGCGAGTGGTGTGTGTCTTGCTGGGATGTCCCATGCCCCCCATTCTTGCAGACCGTAAAGATATCCTTGCATCCTGACCCTTCATAGGCTAGATTGATCCACCTTGTGCGGATGTGGTGGAATTGGTAGACACGCTGTCTTGAGGGGGCAGTGGCGCGAGCCGTGCCGGTTCAAGTCCGGCCATCCGCACCAGATTTCCTTCCGGTTGTTTTCTCCTCGCGGGGACCCACTTTTGCGGGTTCATCATGGCCATATCGCCGTTTATCCATTTACACGTTCACTCATCTTATTCTCTATTATCCTCCACTTTGCGGGTTGACAAGCTGGTGGCGCAAGCCAAAGCTTTTGAGATGCCCGCTGTCGCCCTCACCGATCAAGGCAATCTGTTTGCCGCCATCCAGTTTTACAGCCTTTGCCTGAAAAGTGGCATCAAACCCATTCTGGGTGCCCAGGTTTATGTGGTTGCCGACCGCAATAATAAATCCATCCGCTCCGACAAGGAAGAACGGGACCAGCTCATTCTTTTGTGCCGGGATGGGGAGGGGTGGAAAAACCTCATGCGCATCGTCTCCATCGGCCACCTGGAAGGCAGCCACGGCAAACCGAGGGTCGATTTCACGGTCCTGGAAAAACACAAACAAGGCTTGATTGCCCTCTCCGGCGGCATGCAAGGGGCGGTGGGACGACTCTTGCGGGAAAACCGGGTGGCAGAGGCGGAAGAAACGGCCCGCTCCCTGGCCCATCTGTTCCATGATGGTCAAGCCAATTTTTTCATTGAGGTGGAACGCCACGGCCTGCCCTGGGAGGAAGCCTGGTTGCAGGCCAGTGTGGAACTGGCCCAACGGCTGGACATTCCTCTGGTGGCCAGCGGTGATGTGCATTTCATGGTTCCCGGTGATTTACGGGCGCGGGATGCCCTCTTTTGTATCGGAGCCGGGCGCACCCTCATGGACCCGGAACGCCCACAGATTAATGAACAGTACGCCTTTTATTCCGGGCAACAGATGGCAGAGCGATTTTCCGATCTGCCGGAGGCGGTGGCCAATACCCACCTGATTGCCAAACGTTGCAACGTGCGCTTGCAACTGGGCAGGCCGGTGTTACCGGATTTTAAACTTCCCGCCGGGCAAAATCTCTCCTCCTGGCTGCGCAAGGAGGCGGATGAGGGCCTCAAATTGCGCCTGCAACGCCACATTTTGCCCCGCTTTCCAGTGGCCGAACATTCCAGTATTGAACAACAATACCGGGAACGTTTGGATTTTGAGCTGGATGTGATTCTGCAAATGGGCTTCCCCGGCTACTTTTTGATCGTCTCCGACTTTATTCGCTGGGCGAAAGACAACGGGGTGCCGGTGGGGCCAGGGCGTGGTTCCGGGGCTGGCTCACTGGCCGCCTATGCCCTGCAGATTACCGATCTGGATCCCATTCGCTTTCAACTGCTGTTTGAACGCTTCCTCAATCCGGAACGGGTCTCCATGCCCGACTTCGACGTGGACTTTTGCATGGATCGCCGGGACCGGGTGATCGACTATGTGCAGGGACGCTATGGTCGAGACCGGGTGGCGGGAATCATCACCTATGGCACCCTGCAAGCCCGTGCGGTGGTGCGGGATGTGGCACGGGTATTGGAATTTTCTTACAGCCAGGCCGACCGTATCGCCAAATTGATTCCCAACATTCTGGGCATCACCCTGGAGAAGGCGATTCAGGAGGAAGAACGGCTGCAAAATGCCATCAAGGAGGATCAACAGGTTGGGGAGTTGATGGAACTGGCCCGTTCCCTGGAAGGCTTGCCCCGTTCGGCAGGCACCCATGCGGCGGGTATCGTCATTGCCAACGGTCCCCTCACCGACATGGTGCCCCTCTATCTGGATCCCCGCTCCACCATGCCGGTTACCCAATTTTATATGGGGGATGCGGAAAAGGCGGGTTTGGTCAAATTTGACTTTCTCGGCCTGAAAACCCTCACCGTGATTCAGGATGCGGTGGATCGGGTCAATGTGGCGAACCAGGCCCAAGGCCAACCCCTGCTGGATATTTCCACCCTGGATCTGGACGACCGGGAGACCTACAACCTGCTGAAGGATGGAAAAACTCTGGGAGTCTTCCAGCTTGAATCGTCGGGCATGCGGGAAATTTTGCGCAAGCTGGCTCCCGATACCTTTGAAGATATCATCGCCCTGGTGGCCCTCTATCGGCCTGGTCCTTTGGGATCGGGCATGGTGGATGATTTTATCAATGGCAAACATGGGCGCATACAGGTGGAGTATCCCCTGCCCCAACTGGAACCCATTCTCAAAGAAACCTATGGAGTGATCCTCTATCAGGAACAGGTGATGCAAATTGCCCAGGTCCTGTCTGGCTATACCCTGGGCGGGGCCGACCTGTTGCGCCGGGCCATGGGTAAGAAAAAACCCCAGGAGATGGCGGCGCAACGGGCCATCTTCATGGATGGGGCGGGGCGTAATGAAATTGATGTGGACAAGGCCACCCACATTTTTGACCTGATGGAAAAATTTGCAGGATACGGCTTCAATAAATCCCATTCGGCGGCCTATGCCCTGATCTCCTATCAGACCGCCTGGTTGAAGGCCCACTATCCCCTGGAATTCATGGCGGCCACCCTCACCTGTGAAATGATCAACACCGACAAGGTGATGCGTTTTATTCGGGAGTGTCGGGCCATGGGCTTGCGGGTTCATCCTCCCGATGTCAATCAATCGGACGTATTTTTTGCTTCACGGGATCAAGGCATCTGGTATGGGCTGGCCGCCATCAAAAATGTGGGAGAGGCGGCCATGGCGGCGTTGGTCAAGACCCGCCAGGAGGGTGGCCCCTTTGCCAGCCTGCATGATCTTTGTCGTCGCCTGGGTTCCAACCATCTGAACAAGCGGGTGATGGAAAATCTCATCAAGTCTGGTGCTTGTGATAACCTGGGCGGCCATCGGGCTGCTTTGATGGCCGCACTTCCCGAGGCCATGAGCCAGGGCATCCGCCGCCAGGATGAAAAGGCCAAGGGATTTCGCAGCCTGTTTGCGGAGGAAGAGGAAGAAGAGACCGCCAACACCACCGCCGCTGCCCTGCTGCCCGATGTGCCGGAATGGAGCGATGCAGAGCAACTGGCCCTGGAAAAGGAGGCCTTGGGCTTTTATCTCACCAGCCATCCTTTGCGTAAGTATGAAGAGGAACTCAGCGGCTATGGTCTGGAGACCACCCGCGCCCTGTGGGACCGTTATGGTGGCGGTCGTGATGGGGGCGGCGGTGGTGGGAATGATGAAGAGGAAGGAGAGACGGAACGTTGGGTTCCTCCTCGTTATGAAGAACCCCCACCCCATCGGGGCCGAAAGCAGGATGAAAACCGCATCAAGGTGGTGGTGGCGGGCATTGTCGCCGAGCGCAAATTGCACCGCACCCGCAAGGGTGAACGCATGGCCTTTTTCACTCTGGAGGATCGTCACGGCCAGGTGGAATCGGTGGCCTTTCCCGAATCCTACAACGCCGGGCGGGATCTATTGGAGCGGGAAGATCCTGTTGTGGTGGAAGGAACCGTTGAGGAAAACAGCGATGATCTGAAAATTTTGGTGGACGCCATTACCGATCTGGATGGCTACCGGGCCAAGGCGTGCGGCATTTTGCACGTGGAAATGGATGCCAGCATTCTCAACCGGGAGGTGGTGGGCAAACTGGAATCCATCCTGGCCCCCCACCAGGGGGGTGAGTGTCGGGTCTTGGTCACCT
>JADFXB010000065.1:14974-17682 GCA_015233935.1 Magnetococcales bacterium
ACTGGAATCCATCCTGGCCCCCCACCAGGGGGGTGAGTGTCGGGTCTTGGTCACCCTGCGCTTTGCCAACTCCCGTGCCCTGTTGCGCTTAGGAGAGCATTTTCATGTCTTTCCCCGTGAGCGTTTGCTGATTGCCTTGCAGGAGTTGGCGGGCAAGCAGCGGGTGAAATTTTTCAAAGATCGTTATAAATTTAACGAGGCTAACCATTGGTCCAGTGAGTTTTGATTCTGGGGCATGGAAATGAGCGCAAAGAACTTTTGACCAGACGCACCGTTTTGATATAGTGGCTCGTACCATTTCTGATGAGCTATAGGAGGTTTTTTGAAACGCATGGCCCTTGACATCCCACCGGGCAACCGGGCGGGGTGATTTCACATCACTGACGCGCCGTCCGGCCCGCCCGGTTTCCAATACCGGGGTTTCAGGGGCGGTTTGGAACAGTCCAGCCAACTGAAGCCCGATCTTTTCCTCATAGATCGAGGTTCAGACGATGTCTTTTGCTTTTTTTTCCCAGGCTGACCTGGGATTTTCCCCTTTTTTCCAACAGCAGCTTACCATGGACGAGTTGGAGCACTGCCAGCCCGCACGGTTGATCGACGTTCAAGGCGGCCAGATGCTCCTCTGGGAGCAAGCAGGCGTTTCGCGAGTCGCCATACCGGGAAAGTGGCGGCAAGGCCCAGCGGATCAACGCCCTGTCATCGGTGATTGGCTGCTCATGGATGCGGAAAAGCGACCGATCCGTCTCTTGGCACGTCTTTCTTATCTGGCCAGACGGGCTTCCGGGCACGGTCACGACACCCAAGGAATGGCTGCCAATATCAATACTCTGTTCGTGGTCTCCTCCTGCAACCGGGATTTCAACGCCTCACGGTTAGAGCGTTATCTAATTCTGGCCAATGAAGGCGGGTGCCAACCGGTAATCCTGCTGACCAAGGCGGACCTTATTCCGAATGCCGATGACTTTCGACGGCAGGCGGAGAGGTTACAACGTGGCTTGGTGGTTCTCACCCTGGATGCCAGGAAGGCGAATACCCAAAGCCTCCTGGAACCGTGGCTGAGTAGTGGTCAGACCATCGCCTTTCTTGGCTCATCCGGGGTGGGCAAATCCACCTTGATCAATACCCTATTGGGAGAAGAGCGGTACGCTACCCAATCCACTCGCACCCAAGATGACCGTGGCCTCCATACCACCACCGCCCGCAGCATGGTTCCCATGCCTGGTGGGACATGGTTGATCGACACCCCCGGCATGCGCGAGCTGCGTCTGGGCGAGAGCAGCCAGGCCATGGAAAACGTCTTTGCCGATATCGAACTACTTGCCCGTGGTTGCCAGTACCGGGACTGCCGCCACGACGGGGATGGCGGTTGTGCGGTCATGGCGGCGGTGACGGCTGGAAATTTGGATAACCGACGGCTCGTCAACTACCTGAAGCTGCAACGGGAACAGGCCCACCTGCAAGAGAGCCAGTGGCAACAAAGAGATCGGCAGCGTCGCTTCTCTCGCATGGTGAATCAGGTCATGAATACCAAGTTGGGACGGCGTTGAAATTTTTCCCAATCGTCGCAACACCGTAAGCGGTGTTCTAACCCCGTCTTTCAGGAAATGGCAAAAAGCAAATGCGATTGCTGCGATGACATTCACCACCGTGTTGGCAATCAACAAGGTCAATGGGTCTATTCGCATAGGTAGGTTCTTAACGATCCTATTGTTCGCGCCTCAACAACGCTGAAATGGAAAACCCACCTGGCGATCCAGGTGGGTTTATTTTATCTACCCGCTGCTGAATTGTAAACCGTTGTACTCAAAACCAAAATACCTCTTTCCCGCCGGTGTGGACAACTCCCCATCATGTTCCAGGCACAACTCCGTTGACAGCCTGTCACGGAGAATCTGTGATAGTGGAAGAAGGGGGTGAAAGGAAAGAAGTGGGCAGGTTTTGCTTTCTGACGTTTATGACAACAAAAAGGAAATATGGCCAAGCGAGATTCACGTCACCCTGGCCATGATGCCCTTCTTGTGCAGAGCAGCCACGCACTGTTCCATCATCATCTGCGGCGTGGCGGTGTTTCCATCCAGAACCAGATCATAGGATATGGGGTCAAAGTAGGCGTCTTCGAACAAATCGTGGAGCAATTGGTTACGCTCCTCTTCCATGCGGTGATAGACACGGATGGCCTCCTCCAGGGAGCCTCCCCGGAGCGTCACCAACCGCTGGGCGCAAATTTCCGGCGTCGCGCTCACCCGGATGCGGAACAGCATATCGCCACCCATCATCATGTGGGGGCAAACGCCAGCGATCACCCCACCCTCCCGAGCCACCATTGCCATGGTTTCCGTCAGGTACGTCAGGTGTTCACTGCGATGCATACCTGGTTTTTCGTGCAGATGGCTCAGCCAATAATCAAAAAAGCTCCCCACCCCTTGTTTTAATCGCTCCCAGGCTCCGTCGTGAATCTCCCGATCCTGGGCCAAGCTCTCCAGCTTATGGGGATCGTAACAGGGGATGCCCAAACGTTGGGCCAGTAAAGCGGACAGTTCCTCAACACCCGATCCGAATGGTCCCACCACCATCACCACCACTGCGGAGGCGGTGAACCGTTTCTAATGGTGTGGAGCGAGCAGACGAAGAAGTGGGGGTTCGCGGAATTGCCCATTTATCCAATTAATGGCCATCAGGGAAAACGGTAAACTGTCCCCAGATTTGGA
>JADFXB010000066.1 GCA_015233935.1 Magnetococcales bacterium
GGCTTCCCCATGTGGTGCAAGCCATTGCCGCCGCTGGTCATGAAATTGCCAGCCATGGCATGGAGCACCAACGGGTGGATCACATGAATGCGGCCCAATTTTTGGTGGACGCCCGTACCAGTAAAGCCTTGTTGGAGGAGGTGAGCGGGCAGGTGGTGGTGGGCTATCGTGCTCCCAATTATTCCATGGGCAGAGACAATCTTTGGGCGCATGGGGTGCTGGCCGAGGCGGGCTACCGCTACAGTTCCAGCATTTATCCCATTCGTCATGATCACTATGGTATGGCTGAATCCCCGGTGACACCCTGGCATCCTCACCCCCAGGGGGTGGTGGAAATACCGGTGGCGGCTTTGCCCTGGTGGGGTGTGCGCGTGCCGGTGGGGGGTGGGGGTTATTTTCGTTTTTATCCTTATTTTATCAGTCGCTGGCTTTTGCAACGGTTCAATCAACAGCACGGATCGGCAGTCTTTTTCATCCATCCTTGGGAGTTGGATGCGACGCAACCGGTGGTGATGGATCTTCCCTGGCGCAGCCGCTTTCGCCACTATCTCAACTTGCAGCGCACCCAGGATCGTTTGAAACATTTGTTGGACGATTTTCACTGGACCTCCATCCAACAGCTGCATGGTCACCGTTGGCAGGTGAAAAGATGAACCAGCCCCAGGATGAAGCCGGTCTGGTCACCTTTATTAAATCCCTGTTTGGCCCGGACAGTCGCCTTTCCGCCACCATTACCGCCTACGAACCCCGCCCGGCGCAAATGCGTATGGCCCATACGGTGGTGGATGCCATCCTCAGCAAACAATTTTTGGTGATGGAGGCAGGGACCGGGACCGGTAAAACTTTGGGATATCTTCTGCCCCTGCTGGAAATGGGGGTGCCCATGGTGGTGAGTACCGCCACCAAGGCTTTGCAGGATCAAATTGTGGGCAAAGATTTGCCCTTGTTGCGCCGTATCGTTCAACGTCCCTTTCGGGCCGCCTTGCTGAAAGGGCGCAATAATTATTTGTGCAACCATCGCTTTCTCACCTTCATGGAGCAGGGACCGTTGCTCACTGGACGGGAGGGTAAGTGGTTAAAACAGGTGGCCGACTGGGCTGCGGATACGGTGACCGGGGATCGGGATGAATTGCGGGATTTGCCGGAGCAATTGCTCTTTTGGCCGGAATTGAGCAGTCGGGGGGATAACTGTCTTGGTCAGGAGTGCCCCGAATTGCGCAATTGTTTTTTGGCCAAGGCGCGGGGGCGGGCCAAGGGGGCGGATTTGGTGGTGGTCAACCACCATTTGTTTTTTGCCGATCTCTCCCTGAAGGAGGAGGGGTTTGGGGAACTCTTGCCCAACTATCGGGTGGCCATCTTTGATGAGGCCCACCAGATTCCCGATGTGGTCACCACCTTTTTTGGGGTGGAAATCAGCAACTACAAGGTGCGGGATTTGGCGGGGGATTGTCGGCGGGAGATGGAAGCCTTGAAGGCGGCTGACTTGGACCTGTCTGAAGCCATGTTGCGTTTGGAAGAGGATGCGGCCCGTTTGCGCTCCTCCTTTGGTGAGGTGGAAAATCGACAGCCCCTTACCCCCGATGATTTGGTGGGAGAGAATGGTCGCTTGTTGACCAACCTGGAATCCTCCTTGCGCTTTTTTACCGACAAGCTGGAGGTGCATCGGGTGCGTAGTGCCGGTTTGGCCTCTTGTGGCATGCGGGCGGAAGAGTTGATCCGTGCTTGTCAGCGCATTCGGGATATGGAAGAAAAGGGGCGGGTGCGTTGGTGGGAAACCCGTGGTCGCGGGGTCTTTTTTCGCTCTTCTCCTCTGGAACCGGGGGAGTCCCTGGAAGGTTTGCTCTATCCCCGTCTGGAGGGCGCGATTTTTACCTCGGCCACCCTGGCTACCGGGGCGGGGGAGGATGCCTTTCGCTATTTTTGTCGGCAAATGAAGTTGCCGGACCATCGACTTACCTGGTGTCGTCTGCCGCCGGTATTTGATTATGGGCGCAATGCCCTGCTCTATCTGCCTCCTGATCTTCCTGAACCTGATCAATCCGAGTTTGGTTCTGCCATGATTGAACGGTTGGTGGACTTGTTGACCCTCTCCCGTGGACGGGCCTTTTGTTTGTTTACCAGCCATCGCATGATGCAAAAGGTGCGGGAGGGGTTGCAGAATCGTTTGCCCTATCCCATCCTTTGCCAGGGAGAGTTGACCAAACCGGCCTTGCTGGATCGTTTTCTGGAGCAGTCGGGTTCTATTCTATTGGCTACGGGCAGTTTTTGGGAGGGGGTGGACGTGCCGGGGGAGGCCCTTTCCATGGTGGTGGTGGACCGCTTGCCCTTTGCTTCGCCGGGGGATCCCATCAACGCCGCCCGTTGCCATTATTTGACGGAGCAGGGGGGGAAACCCTTCACCGACCTTTCCATTCCCGAAGCAGTGTTGAGTTTGAAACAGGGATTGGGACGCTTGTTACGCCGCACCACCGACAGGGGGGTGATGGCGGTGATGGATGTGCGTTTGAGTCGCAAGTGGTATGGGCGCAAATTTTTGGAAGGATTGCCACCTGCCCCCATTTGTCGGGATTTGGATGCGGTGGCCCATTTTTTTGCCACGCCGGAGGAGGAGTTGATAGAATGAAAATTCTGGCCATGGATACGGCCATCGCCCCTGGTAGCGTGGCCTTGGTGGAGAATGGGGTGATCATGGACCAACGCTTGTTGCCCGTGACGCCCGGTCAGGTGGCAACCTTGCCCATGGCCTTGGAAGAGATGATGAGGGCCAACGGTGAACGTTGGTCGGACATTCAACTGACGGTGGTGACCCAGGGGCCTGGCTCTTTTACCGGTGTACGTATTGCTTTGGGTATGGGCAAGGGGTTGTCTATCGCCCATGGTATTCCTCTGGTGGGGGTTCCCACGTTGGAATTGCTGGCCGCTGGTGCCCGTCAGTTGGTGGGGGAGGGGGCGTATCTCTTGCCGGTCTTGGATGCCCGCCGCCAGGAAATGTTCACCGCAATTTACCAAATTCAACAAGGGTGGCCGGTGGTGGTGGGGGACACCTTTTGCCTCTCCTTGGAACACTCTCTGGCCCGTTTGCTGCCAAACGGGGAGGGATATGTGGTGGCTCTACCTGCCATGTTGGAGCAACTTTGTCTTCCTGTCGGTTGGCGTGGTCTGCCGGTGGATTTTTCCATCCAACTGCTGGCACTGGCGGGGGAGCGGCTTTACCAGCAACAAGGGGGAGCAGGACCTTTGCTGGAGCCTCTTTATGTGCGCCCTTCGGAGGCGGAAAGTAAACGTGGCCCATGATCATTCAACCCATGACCTCTGAATGGGTGGGCAAGGTCCATCGTCTGGATCAAGAGGTGGCGGATTTTCCCTGGTCCATGCTCATGTTCTGGGAGGAGGTGGGGGCTTCTTCCATTATGTTGATGGCGGTGGAAGAGGAGCAGGTTTTGGGCTATGGGGTGTTGCGTCCGTTGGTGGAGGAGTGGCATCTGTTGACCCTGGGTGTTTCCAATCGTCATCGTCGGCAGGGAATCGGACGGTTGTTGGTCTCCTCCCTGTTGCGTCAGGCCAGCGCGGTGGGGGGGGAACGGGCCTTGCTGGAGGTGGCCGACAACAACATGGCGGCCCAGTATTTATATCTTTCTTTGGGATTTAAAAAAATTGGTCGTCGTCGCGGCTATTATCAATCCCCTAAAGGGTGTCACGATGCCCTGGTCATGTCTTGTCCATTGCCTTTTTCTTGGGAGGCTCCATGTCCCAATCCTCTGAAAAGCCCGTAAACATTCTTTTGGTGGTGGGAGCGGGTTGTCCCCACTGTCATTTGGTCAGTCGCCATTTGCATCAGTTGAGCAAGGAGGGGCGGATTACCCACCTGGAAACCATTCGGCTGGACGAAAAACCGGAACTGGTGCAACAGTTGGCCATTCGTTCGGTTC
The DNA here is from genome assembly GCA_015233935.1 of Magnetococcales bacterium. Lineage (GTDB taxonomy): Bacteria > Pseudomonadota > Magnetococcia > Magnetococcales > JADFXB01 > JADFXB01. The sequence continues at coordinate 3,930 of JADFXB010000066.1, forward strand.
CCTGGCTGCGGGTGGGGCCTTTTGAGCTGGAAGGCAGTCTCTCTTTGCATGAACTGCGTCAATGGATCGAGCGGGTGAACCATCCGAGAGGGCTGGCCATCTATTTTGATGATCTCTTCTCCCGTGGACAACGCCACAAGGTGGAATCTTTGGTGCGTAAAAATCCTTCCTGGCTGCAAGCCTTTGTCCAACTGTTGGGGGATGAGGAGGTGGGCATCAACACCCGTCTGGGGGTGGGGGTGGTGTTGGAGGAGATTGCTGATTCTGGGCTTGCTGCGGCCATTGTCCATGAGTTGGGAGAGATTTGTCACCATCCTTCGCCCCGTTTGCGGGGAGATGCTTGTTACTATCTGCCCTGGACCCGTTCTTCCCAGGCTTTGCCGTATTTGCAGGCGTGCCTCAACGATCCCCACCCGGATGTGCGGGAGGCGGCCCTGGAGGCCTTGGAAACCTTGGAATCCACCCTGGCCGGTTGCATTTCGGAAGAGAAAGGTTCATGATTCTCACCATCGCAATGAAAATACCTGGGGATTGGAACCATAAGGCCATTGGATGGTCTAAAAATCCTCTTAATAACTAAACAAAAGGAGCACTCGCAATGCTGGTTAGAGATGTGATGGCGCGTACCGTGCGGACCGTCAAACCCGAAGATACCATCCGTACCGTGGCCGCCACCATTTGCACCCAGGATATTACAGGGTTGCCGGTGGTGGATGATGACAACAATCTGATTGGCCTCATCTCTGAAAAAGATGTGTTGCACTCCTTGTTGCCCGACTACAAGGAATATTTGGATGACCCCATTGGTGCCCGGGATTTCGAGGCCATGGAAGCCTCTTATCCGGCGGTGCTCAACAAACAGGTCAAAGATTTGATGACTCCCAAGCCTTTCAGCGTCACCTCCGATTGCCCAGTGTTGATGGCAGCCACCCGCATGACCTTGCATCGTTTTCGCCGTATTCCGGTGGTGGACGGGGGCAAGCTGGTGGGTATTGTTACCCTGGGTGACATTCACAAGGCCATTTTCAAGGTGACCTTGGGTTTGTAAGATGCTCCTTGCGGGAGGTTGCCATGGGTCGCCTGGTGATTTTGTCTGGGCCATCCTGCATCGGCAAAGGCCCCTTGCATCAGGCGATGGTCAAGTTTTATCCCCACCTGATGGCCGACTTGCAGAAGGTGGTCTTGTACAATGACCGGGCACCCCGGCCTGGTGAGCAGGATGGGGTGGATTTTCACTTTCGTCCCCGTGGGATGATTGAATCTCTGGCAGGTACCCCCGGCTATCTGGTTGTGCCGGTGCGCAGTGATTTACAAGCGTTGGAACTGGCGGCTCTGGAGCGCATCCTGCAAGGGGGCAAGACCCCCTTTTATGAAGGCAACCCCTACGTCCTGGCCAGCCTGCGTCAATGCGGCTGGCTGGAGCGTCTTTCTGTTCTTTCCATCTTTCTCTCTCCCCTTTCTTCTGAAGAAATCGGCTATTTCAAGAGCAGGGATCCTGGTGTGGATCTGGCCCTTTTGGTACAAGATATCCAGCGGCGCAAGCTGTTGCAGCGGACTGCCAAGGCCAAGGGGCATCTTTCCCTGCCAGATTTGCAGGAGATTGAACGACGCTCTGGCAACGCCTGGCGGGAGATGCAGGAAGCCGTCCACTTCGACTGGGTGATCCCCCTCCACGATGGTGAAGGCAACGACAACTGGGATGCCCATTATTATCCCATTGGTGCTGCCAGACGCGCCATGCTGGCCTTTGCCAAACTGTTACAAAATGAAGATCCGGGTACTCTGGCAGAAAAATGGTTACCCGATCTTTTGCAATGAAGGAATGATCATGTCCAATGAAATTGAACGGCGTTTTTTGGTGGTGGGTGATGAATGGCGGCAGGGTGCTATTGGTAAAGCCTTGAAGCAGGGGTTTCTTTCCACCACCAAGGAACGGGTTGTTCGGGTGCGTGTTTGGGGTGACGATGCCTTTCTCACCATCAAGGGGGCTGCCGTCGGGGTTACCCGTGCCGAGTTTGAATATGCCATTCCCAAGGCCGATGCAGAGTTCATGCTGGAGAATTTATGTCTGCGGCCTTTTATTGAGAAGGTGCGCCATAAAATTCTGCATGATGGCTTGATCTGGGAGTTGGATGAATTTTTTGGCGAAAATGCAGGGTTGGTGATGGCAGAGGTGGAGCTGGAGCGGGAAGATCAACCTTTGAATTTGCCTTCCTGGGTGGGTAAAGAGGTTTCTTTGGATGGTCGCTATCAGAATGCCAGTTTGGCGGAACGTCCCTACCGGTTGTGGAAGGATGAAGCCTGATCATGGCCTTCTATGCCATCGGGGATGTCCATGGCTGTTTGGGTGAATTGCAACGTCTGCTGGAGGTGATCCGGTTTGATGAAAGCCGGGATCGTCTGTGGTTTGTGGGTGACCTGATCAATCGGGGGCCGGAATCGTTGGGGGTTCTCTCTCTGGTACGGGGGTTGGGGGAGAGGGCGGTCTCTTTATTGGGCAACCATGAAATGCGTGCCCTGGCCCTGTTGAATGGTCGTACCGTGAACTCCCGTCATCGCACCTATATGGGCTATCTGTTGGAATGTTCGGAGCGGGAGGAGATCGCCCACTGGTTGACCACCTTGCCGGTGATGGCCAGGGATGATGCCACCGGTTATGCCATGGTACATGCGGGTATTCACCCCTCCTGGAGTATCGATGCCGCCTGGCGGCGGGCGGTGGGATTGGCGGCATTTTGTGCATCGCCCCAGGGGTTGGCTCCCCATGTGGAGGTGGGGAGTCCGCCACCACCGGTGGAACCGGACCCCAGCCAACCCCTCTTGCGTTTGTGGTATCACGCCATGTCTTTTACCAGCATACGTCTGTGCAACCGCCAGGGGATGGCCTTGTGGCCGGGACAGGCCAGCCAGTATGGTTTGGAAAAAAGCTATTTGTGGCCCCCGGATGATTCTCCGTTTCGTCCCTGGTTTGAAATTTTACCCCGTCCGCTTAGCCACAAACTTTTGTATGGCCATTGGGCGGCAGCTGGTTTGACTTTGCGGCAGGATACCATCGGGTTGGATTCGGGTTGTGTCTATGGGGGCAAACTGACAGCATTGCGGTTGGATAGTGAGGCCCCTTTTGAGGAACGGTTGTTTCAGGTGACCTGTGGTCGCTATGCGGATAAGGATGATTGAGACCATGATGATGAAGTGGTTTTGCAGGATGGTGGTCATGGGCTGGCTGGTCCTGGGGAGTGGGTTGGCTCTCGCCGAGGGGGCCAAGGTGGTATGCCAGTATCATTATGGTGGGGAGGACAAGGAGTGGGTGGCCTCTCCCACCCAGGATCCCTTGGCGGTTCCTTATGAAAAGGTGGGCACCTGGTTTTTGGTGAAGATGATTTTTCGGGAGCAGCCGGCGGATTTGGCCATGGTGAAAATTATTGTGGCGGGCAATGGGGATGATGGTCCAGTAATCGTCCACCAGGCCAATTATGCCTATCCGGCGGCGACGGTGAGTCGTGGTCCCCATGGTTTTACCGGTCTCAATTTTGTCTACGAACCCGCTTTGAATGGGGAGTTTATTTATTGGTGTCGCATGGCGGGGGAGCATTCATGAACGCATGGTGGCGATGGCTGGTGGGGGGCTTGTTTTCGGTGTCGGCGGCTTGGGCGGAGCCGGTCTCTCTGGTGTTTGTGGGAGATGTGATGTTGGATCAAGGTCCGGGCCGGGTGGTGGAGCAGGGTGGGGATCCTTTTGTTCATTTTGCCTCCTTGTTGCAGGGGGCGGATTTGACCATTGGTAATTTGGAGTTGCCCATAACCACCACGGGTGTTCGTTCCAGCAAGGTCTATACCTTTCGGGCAAACCCCAGGGTGGTGCCGTTGTTGGGAAAATATTTTGGTTTGTTGACGGTGGCCAACAACCATTCCGGGGATTTTGGTCGGGCGGCTTTTGTGGAGACTTTGGAGCATTTGGAGAAGGCCAATATTCCTTATTTGGGGGGTGGGCGGAATGCTCGTTTGGCCCACAAGCCCTGGCTGGTGGAGAAGAAGGGGTTGCGGTTGGCCTTTTTGGCTTACAACGAGTTCAAGCCCCGTTCATTTGAGGCCACAGCAGAGGATGCGGGGATTGCCTGGAGTGAGGATGATTTGGTGATGGATGATCTGCGTGCGGTGCGTCCTCATGCGGATGTGGTGATTCCCATCATGCATTGGGGTTGGGAGCGGGAGGAGATGGCCAGTCGGCGTCAGCGGAGTTTGGCCCGCAAGATGATTGATGCGGGGGCGGATGTGGTGGTAGGGGGGCATCCTCATGTCACCCAGGATATTGAGTATTACAAGGGCCATTTGATTGTCTACAGTTTGGGCAATTTTGTCTTTGATGGTTTTCAGAGTGAGAATGCTCATTGGGGGTGGGCGTTGCAGATGGATGTGGACAAGGGGGGAATGGTGCGTTGGCGGACGGTAGCGGCTCATATGGATGGGGATGGTGTGCCGCATCGGGTAGCGGGGAGGGAGACGCCGTGTGGGGAGCGGGGTAGTAGCAGGGTAGGGGGGTGTATTAATCCATAAGCAGGATTGCTAGGTGTTAAGATTTAAATTAAGTATAATCGCTAGGCGAGGGGCACTTTTCCACTATTAGCGACCAGATCCTTAGGTTCTGGCAGGATCTGGTGTGGAATACGGGGAGGGAATTACCGGGTGATATAGAAGATAAAACCGGCGAGGGCGGCGACGATGAGGGCAATTTTGAGGATACCGCCGCAGTTACGGCATTCAACGGCGTGAAACATTTCTTTTGCGCCGCAGAGGAAGCAGGTATGGCCTTGTTCCTGGTGTTGGTTGATCATGGGATTCTCCCTATGGGGTTGATTTCTGGGGTAAAGGATAAATGAATCTTTATGCGGTGATGACTGCCAATCCCATGATAGTGGAATTGCTTCTGGTTTTCAATGATTTTTTTAAGAATTTCCATTAAAATCCATATTTTAGGGGTTTATAATATAATGGTTTCCTGATAATTGGCGGGCGGGTTATCTTGCGGTAATGGGGGGTGTCTATACCGGCAATACAACCGGCAATAAAACCGGCAATCCTTGTTGCTGTAACCGGATTATGCCATCCTTTTGTCATTGTTGTTTCTGATGTTTATTTATTGATAGAATGATATAGTACCGGCAATCACAACCGGCAATCACAACCGGCAATCATAACCGGCAATCACAACCGGCAATCATAACCGGCAATCCAGGAGCGACCATGTCCATCTTTGCCATGGAACCCATGCGTATACCGGAGGACGACCCCAGATTGGGCACGCTGAATGATTTGGCCATGGATTTGGTCGGAGAAGCCAGGGCACTGACCGCCTCCCTGCCACCCATGGTGGTGGAACGTATCGCCGATCTGGTGCGCTCCATGAATTGCTACTATTCCAATTTGATTGAGGGACACCATACTCATCCGGTGGATATTGATCGGGCCATGTCCAATGATTATTCCCTGGAGCCGGAAAAACGCAATCTGCAACTGGAAGCCAGGGCACATATTGAAGTTCAACAGTGGTTGGATACCGCCGATGATCTGCCCATGGTCACCAGCAGCGATTTTATTGGCGAGTTGCATCGACGTTTTTGTCAACATTTGCCAGAGGATCTGCTAACGGTGGTCCATCCCACCAGCGGAGCCATTTTGCAGGTGGAGCCTGGACAATGGCGCAGTCAGGAGGTGCAGGTGGGCAACCATCTTGCCCCCGCCCCCACAGACATTCCTCAACTCTTCAGCCGCTTTCAGGAAGCCTATGGTCAGCCTGGCAGTAGACTGGAACGGATGATCCTTATCCCTGCCGTTCACCATCGTCTGTTGTGGATTCACCCCTTTCTGGATGGTAATGGGCGTGTGGCCAGACTGCTCTCCCACGCCATGTTTCGCCAACTGGGGTTGGGATCGTCGGGTTTATGGGCCATTTCCCGTGGCCTGGCCCGGGAAAATAAACGTTACAAGACCTTGTTGATGCAGGCGGACGGTCCTCGCCAGGGGGATTTGGACGGACGTGGAAATCTTTCCCTCAAGGCATTGGTGGAGTTCAGCGAATTTTTTCTAAAAACGGCACTGGACCAAATGCAATTCATGGCCAAATTGCTCTCTCCTGCCACCCTTAGTGACCGCATTCTGGCAACGGAACGCTTGCCAGCAGGCTGGCGTCCGGTACTGTGGCATGCCTTGATGGAAGGAGAAATAACTCGTGGTCGGGTGGCGGAATTGGCAGGATGTCAGGAGCGACAAGCCCGTAACATTATCAAGACTCTCTTGGACCGGGGGTTGTTGGAAAGCCCCTCCTCCCGTGCCCCTTTACGCCTGGGCTTTCCACTGGAGATCCTGCCCCAATGGTTCCCAGGACTTTATCCAGACAGCCTGTTCTCCCCTGAAGTGATGAAAGATCACGAACGGGGCAGGGCTTGACGCAGGCAACGACGAATGTTGGGATGACTTTCCAGCAGGGCTTTAATCTGACGGGTATTCACCTCCAACAATTCCACACGACCCACCCCTTTGGCAGTGAAAGAGTGGGGTTTGCCGTCAAGGGTAGCCATCTCACCCACGCATCCACCCGCTTGCAGGGTGGTTTTGTGCACCCAGCAATTTTCGCAATCTTGATCACAATCAGCCAAGTCCACAAAGCCGTAGGCCCCCAGCTCAATGCAAGCCGTTTCCCGATGCCGCCGCCCCAGGGCAATCTGCCCGGAAGTGATGAAGTAAATGTTGTGGCTGTGCTCACCCTCTTCAAACAACAGCTCACCATCGGTGATTTGAACCCGCCGCGCCACCGACTTCAACAGATCGCACTCTTTTTCGTCGAGACCAGGAACTGCCCGGAAGGTAGTGGGAATTTTGGCGGATTGCGGGGTGCCAATAGACTGAATATTCATAACTTTCTCTCCTCTAGTGTTTCTACACCTGAACGATGCTCAATCATCGTCCGTCATGGTTTTTTCTCTGTCATGACTGGTGAGACAATTCGAGGAGAAGAAAGTTTCTTTTTACACTTTACTTTTGTGCAAAGTATTTTCTATGCACTCTTATTATACCTGGAAACGGTCCAGCAAGCGTTTTTGCTCATGGGCCATAGAAGACATTTGCCCAGCCCGTTCTTGAACTGTGGAACTCAACTGTTTGACTTCACTGGCAGCCTGGTTGACCTCACGCATCTCTGCCGCCACCTGGCGGGCAGTGGTGGCGGCTTCACCCACATTTTGGGTGATTTCGCTGCTGCCCTGGCTGGCTTCACTCACCATGCGGGCGGAATCGTTGAGGGTGCCACTCACTGTATTGACATTGCCAGTGACCTCCTTAACCGCCTGAGACATTTCACTCACATTGCGGTAAAGATCGGCCATACTGCTGGAAGATTCCGCCACCAACCGTGAAGTGGCATCCATCTCACCCACAACGGAGGACATGGACTGGCTGATGCCATTCATGGAACCACCTTGTTCATTGACCGCATCCAAAATTTGTCCGTTGGCATCGCCAATCTTGGCAATGGTGGTGGCCACCGCTTGCGAGGCCTGGTTCACCCCGTTGACATGATTCTGAATTTCCTGCACCCGTGTTTCGATCAAATGGGTGGCATCGCTGGTTTGGCGGGCCAATTCCTTGACCTCATTGGCCACCACAGCAAACCCTTTACCGGCATCACCAGCCCCCGCCGCCTCAATGGCCGCATTGAGAGCCAACATGTTGGTCTGCTCGGCAATGCTGTTGATGATGCCGATCACATTATGAATTTCCCGCGCCGAATCGGCCAACTGGGTCAGCACATTGACCGAATTACGCACATGATCGTTGGCGGAACGGGATTGGGCATCAGCCAACTGGCAGCGGGTGCGAATGTCGGAGAAGGCCTGTGTCACCCGCCCGATGGATTGTGCCACTTGGGATGCCTCCCTGTTGACTCGTTGAGAGGCTTCGGCCACTTCATTCAATCCTTGGGTGGTGACAGAAGCGGCCTGGGTGATGGCAATCACCTGACTGGCCACCTGCTCCAAGGCGGCTGCCATGGTCCCCAGATGGCTGGTTGACTCATTGACTAAAGAGGTGACATTTTGCAGATTGTGATCCGATTGCTCCGCAGCAGAAGCGATGGAGTCCATGTTGCCACTCATTTGCTGGGCAGCACTCACCGTGGCATGGGCCTTATCGATCATGCCCTCTGCATTGTCGGACAGTTGGGTGGAGATGGCCGCCAGATCGGTGGAGCCTTGATCCAGGAGTTGGGCGTTGGCAGATATTTGTCCCAGGGTATGTCTAAGCTCATCGGCCATTTTACCCAGAATCGTCGCCAGTTTACCAATTTCATCTTGCTGGGGAATGTCCACACGGGTAACCAGATTGCCGCTCGCCACTTCATTGGCAAAGCCCATAAGCCGATCCAAGGAGCGGATAATGCCTACCACAATGATTAAAGTTAAGATTCCGCCAGCCACCGATGCAAACAAGGTGATGCCCATGGCCAGCAAACTGCGGCTTTCAGCCTGATTGCGGGTAGCCACGGTGGCACTGCGATTGATTTCTTCGGCATGGTCCACAATCTTGTCCACCAACGGTTCCACCTGATGAACTTTATTGCGCAATTTTTCCTTGGACGTTTTGATCACCTCATCCTGGGCTACCAGGGCGACAAAGTCTTTCTCGTATTGGGTAAGCAAATTTCCAACAATTTGTTTATCTTGATTATCCAGACGGGATTTCTGGACCATGGCCTGCATGGCCTTCACCTCCGCCTGCAATCTTTCCACATATTTTGGATCCATGCGCAGCAGATAGTCCTTTTCCCGCCGCCGTAAAGAGAGGATATCCCGGTCCAGATTGGGTAAGGAGTGGCTTTCCAGAATGGTTTCGATATCATGAGCTGCCTGGCGGAATCCTCCCAGGCTGGCTTGTTTCAAGTCGCCACCTTGCATAATGGCTTCCTTGAAAAGATCAAAACTTTGCCGATAATGATCAAGAGCGGCGAGCAACTCCTTTTTGAGGTGATCTTCCAGGGGTGAGGTCTTGATGGCTGTTTCGATGGCCTGGGCATAGTCCATGACCATTTTGGAATATTTTTCATCTTGACGCAGGGCCAGATCTTTTTCTGCCCGGCGCATTTGCAAAAGGGAGATCATCAAGTCGCCGGTTTTGAACTCTTTGGATTTTTCCTCCAATTGGTGTACCGCCTGGCGAAACTTACCCTGCAAACCCAAATTTTCGTTGAGACCTTTAACCTCCATGGCCTGGACGATTTCGTTGAAAGCGGTGATGCTTTCTCCCAGCAGGACGGAAATTTCCTTGGCCATGTTCTGGTTGTCAGGATGACCGTTCTTGATAATCCACTGGGCTTCCTGGATGGCGGTCTGGGCATTTTTTCGGAAAAGATCGGCATATTTTGCATCCAGCCGCATGAAAAAATCTTTCTCTCCACGTCTGGCCTGTAACAGCATTTGAAAGAGTTCCATGGCGTGGCGGGCTTCCGCCTGGGCGGTTTCCTGCAAGGTGAGAAAGGATTGGATGGTGGAGGAAAGGCTGAAATGATAGAGTCCAATGACCAGGAAAAACAGACCGCCCGTAACAAATGTACTAAGTCCAATCTTTTTGCCAATGGACAGGTTGGCAACACCAGAAAATATTCCCATGGCGCAGTCCTTCGCTTAAACAAGACAAGAAATGAAATGCTGTCAACCGTGTCGGTATTAGGTAAGGTTCCGACTTGGTTCAATAAACGGTCTAACAGGCTGTTTTTTCAACACTCTGATGGTGTTTCTTTTCCAATGTTATGATGCCCTAACTCTGGGTATAACCTATTTTCCTGTCCATGCCAAGGATGCAAAAGAGGCGATATTAAATTGAATTTTAGAGAAAATATAAAGATAAATTTATATCAAATTAATTAATTATTTCATTCATCTAGTGCATGAAGTAAGTGGCAGGAAAAATGTTACAGTTAGAAAAAAGCAGTGTACAGATTTTAACTGTTTTCCCGGAAAAATCATCATCGACACTGGCGGTAGACGGTGGCAAAAGGCATACTACCAGGCTAACCAAGATCGCCCCGCCTGGGCTGGAGGCGGCATTGTTTCCTCTTATCAATTGTCAGTGGACCGCATCATGGAAAAGTACAATCCCCAGGCCATCGAAAGCAAATGGCAGCACTATTGGCAGGAGCAGCAAACCTTCGCCGTCCGTGAAGAAGCCGGACGGGAAAAGTTCTACCTTCTTGTGATGTTTCCCTACCCATCCGGGCGCATCCACATGGGCCATGTGCGCAACTATGCCATCGGGGATTTAATCGCCCGCTATCAGCGCATGAAAGGACTCAACGTCCTCCACCCCATGGGTTGGGATGCCTTTGGCATGCCAGCGGAAAATGCCGCCATCAAAGGAGGTTTGCATCCCCGCCAGTGGACCTATGACAACATTGATGCCATGCGGGGGGAACTAAAAAGCATGGGGCTGTCCTACGATTGGCAACGGGAGTTCGCCACCTGTGATCCGGTCTACGCCCATTGGGAACAATCCCTGTTTTTGAAACTGTACGAAAAAGGATTGGTCTATCGCAAACTTTCCCTGGTCAACTGGGATCCGGTGGATCAAACGGTTTTGGCCAACGAGCAGGTTATTGACGGTCGCGGCTGGCGCAGCGGTGCCCTGGTGGAGCGGCGTGAGTTGAGCCAGTGGTTTTTGCGCATCACCGCCTATGCCGACGAATTGCTGGAAGATCTCTCTCGTCTGGATGGCTGGCCGGAAACCGTTCGTACCATGCAGGAAAATTGGATCGGGCGCAGCCATGGGGTCTCCTTCTCCTTCGATATCGAAGGACGCGAGGAAAAATTGCAGGTCTATACCACCCGCCCCGATACCATCATGGGGGTGACCTTCTGCTCCATCGCCCCCGAACATCCCCTGGCTCAGGAGCTGGCCAGCCGGGATGAGAAGGCCCAAGCTTTCATTCGCGAGTGCCAACAGGCAGGAACCAGCGAAGAATCTTTGGAGCGTATGGAGAAGAAGGGGTATTTCACTGGTCTTCACGCCATTCATCCCTTGAACGGCCTCAAGGTGCCCATTTTTATCGCCAACTTTGTCCTCATGAACTATGGTTCAGGGGCGGTGATGGCGGTTCCGGCCCACGATCAACGGGATTTTGAGTTTGCCAAAAAATATGACCTGCCCATTCGGGTGGTGATCCAACCCGCTGGCCAAACCCTGGACCCGGCCACCATGAGTGAAGCCTATGTGGGAGCCGGTATCCTGGTCCATTCCGGCCAGTTTGATGGTCTGGATAACCACACCGCCAAAAGCAAGGTGGCAGAAACCTTTGAAGCCAAGGGGATCGGTCAGGCAACGGTGAACTATCGTCTGCGGGACTGGGGTATCTCCCGGCAACGCTATTGGGGCAATCCCATTCCCGTGATTCATTGTCCCTCCTGTGGCGTGGTGGCGGTTCCTGAAAAAAATTTACCGGTTCCCCTGCCCGATGACGTGGTCTTGACCGGCAGTGGCAACCCGCTGGAACGCCATCCCACCTGGAAACAGGCCACCTGTCCCGGTTGCGGCGGTGCGGCGGCGCGAGAGACCGATACCATGGATACCTTCATGGAATCCTCCTGGTACTTTCTTCGCTATTGCTGTCCGGATGTGCAGAATGCCGCCCTGGATCGCCAACGGGTGGATTACTGGATGCCGGTGGATCAATATGTGGGAGGGATTGAGCATGCCGTGTTGCATTTGCTCTATGCCCGCTTTTTCCATAAAGCCTTGCGGGATGTGGGACAGGTCTCCTGTGACGAACCCTTCACCCGTCTGCTGACCCAGGGCATGGTACGCAAAGATACCCACCAGTGCCCCCAGCACGGCTGGCGTTATCCCAATGAGACCACCACCAACGCCGATGGTCTCCTGGTCTGTGTCCAGTGCGGCAGCCCCATTGTGGTGGGGCGCAACGAAAAAATGTCCAAGAGCAAACACAATGTGGTGGATCCCAATCAATTGATTGCCGAATATGGTGCGGACACCGCCCGTTTGTTCATGCTGTTTGCCGCCCCTCCCGCCCAGGATTTGGAGTGGAGTGATTCTGGAGTGGACGGGGCCTGGCGATTCCTCAATCGGGTATGGCGGCAGGTATCGGAAATATCGGAACGTACCCAGGGGGTAGCGGCTGCTACGACCATGCCGGAAGAGAGCGGGTTGCGCCGTTTGCGGGGCAAGCTGCACCGAACCATCGCCAAGGTGACCAGTGACTTTGATCGTCAGCAGTACAACACCGGTGTCGCCGCTGTGATGGAGTTGGTCAACGAGACCAGCCAGACCCTCTCCCAATCCACGCCGTTGACTGGGGAAGCCCTGGCCATTTTGCGGGAGGTGGCAGAAAATATGGTGTTGCTGCTGGCTCCCTATACGCCCCACATTTCAGAGGAGTTGTGGCAAAAGCTGGGTAACCAGACATCTCTCTCCCAACATCCCTGGCCGCAGGCGGCGGAAGAAGCCCTGGTGCTGGATGAAATTACCGTGGTGATCCAGATCAACGGCAAGTTGCGGGGTCGTTTGCAACTGCCTGCCGGTCTCTCCAGCAGCGATTTGGAAAAACATGCCCTGGCGGATGAAAAGATTCAATCCCTGCTTGTCGGACAAACCGTGCGTAAGGTGGTGGTGGTGCCCGGCAAGCTGGTTAATATTGTGGCTTCATAGGAGGTGGTATGGCCCGCTGGTTGATCATCCTTGCCCTTCTGTTGACAGGTGGCTGTGGTTACCATTTTCCGGGTGAACAAGCGGCCTACCCTTCCTGGGTGCACAACGCCTCCCTGCGGGTGGAAAACCAGGACAGTTGGGAAAATCCCTCCATGGCCCGTCATTTGGAATATCGCCTGCGTAAAAAATTGGGGGTGGACTCGGTCAGTCGCAACGGACGGGAGATTGTCGTCACCTTGTTGCCCAGAAAAGACTCGGTGCTGACGGTGAAAAATACCGGACTGGCCAGTCGCCGTCAGATTATTTTGTATGCCAATCTGTCGGTCAAAGAGGGTGAGCAACGGGTGGGACCGGTGTTGGCTCCGGTGGAAGGGCGTGCCCTGTTCTCCGAAAGTCCCGGTTCCTCGCCCATGCAAAGTCGCATCGGTAGTGAAGATGCCGAATCGGAAGCTGTGGATCGCTTGACGGAGGGTATTGCCTCTGTTTTGGCTGCCATCCCATGAAACTGGCAGAGCGGGATTTCGTCGCCCGGCGTCGCAAGGGAGAATTGCCCGCCATCGCCCTCCTCTATGGGGCGGAGCAGGGGTTGATCCAGCAGGCAGTGGATGAAATCTGGCGGACCGTATTAATAGGCGAAGAGGAAGATGGCCCCATGGACATGGCCACCTTCCACGCCGGCGAGGTGGACGGGGAAAAATTGCACAACGCCTGCCGCGCCCGTCCCTTTATTCTTTCCCATCGTCTGGTCCATCTCAAGTTGGTGGAAGAGGCCACCCCGGCGGTCAAAGAGGTGGTCCTGGCCTACCTGAAGCGTCCTTCCCCTTCCACCCGCCTGCTGCTATCTGGTGGGAACCTGGAAGCAGCCCATCCTTTCCGTAAACAGTGTGAAAGTCATGAACTGGCCTGGTGTGTCCCCTTTTATGCTTTGGAAGGGGAAAAA
>JADFXB010000067.1 GCA_015233935.1 Magnetococcales bacterium
GAAAAAAACTGTTCAGCTGGTGATTTTTGGCGCAAGATTTTGCAATAGGTGCGGACCTTGGAAGAGCGTGATATTAGATAAGTTATTAGATAGTCATTTAACCACTAAAAAGTGTGTAGATTGTCATGACTCATAATATTTTGAAAATAAAGAGTAAAATGGTGCCCCCGGCGCGATTTGAACGCACGGCCTACGGATTAGGAATCCGGTGCTCTATCCGACTGAGCTACAGGGGCGAAATGGCGAGAGCATCTTAACGTTTTTTTGTTGCTTTGACCAGTCTCACCAATGAGGGGTGGCCTGCCAAAATTTTTCGATGCAGGGTGGCCATGGGCAGGGTGGCGGGATCGTTGCACCAACACCAGGGGGCGGGCAGGGTGGGAACTCCCGATTGCCAGCGGGCCAAGTGGGGGTGGACGGTGAGGTGAAAATGGGTAAAGGTGTGACTGACCGTTGGCATCTCCCCCTCCAAGGTGATCTCCATGGCCAGGGAGGCAACCAGGGTATCCAGGGAAGGCAGCTCCCGATGCATTTCACCACAGGGCGGTTGCCACAGTCCAGCCAGCAATCCCTGCTCCGGTCGTTGCACCAGCAAAAGTCCCTCTCCCTCTTTCCAGATCAAAATCGCCTGTTGCTGCAATCGGGGTTTGACAGTCTTGGTCGTTGCCACGGGAAACTGTTGTGCATTCCCACTGGCCAAGGCCAGACACTCATCAGACCAGGGGCATTGGCCGCATAAAGGTTTGCGGGGCAGGCAAAGGGTGGCTCCCAAATCCATAATCGCCTGGGCATAATCCCCTGGCTGCTGGCGACAGGTGAGCCAGCCCGCCAGTTGCCACAACAGGGATTCATTTTCTTTGACTGGGGATGCCAGAGCCGTCAAACGGGCCAAAACCCGTTTCACGTTGCCATCCAGAATGGCGGTGGGGGTGCCATGGACAATGGCCATGATGGCAGCCGCCGTATTGGCCCCCACCCCTGGCAAGGACCGCCAACCGGCCTCATCCTGGGGAAAGATGCCGACCTCTTGAATCATGCGGGCGGCCCGGTGCAAATTGTGGGCACGGCGGTAATAGCCCAAACCCTGCCACAAGGTGAGCACCTGGGCAATGTCGGCAGCGGCCAGGGATTCCACGCTGGGAAAATGGTGCAAAAATTTTTCATAATAGGGAATGACCGTGGCCACCCCTGTCTGTTGCAACATCACCTCCGCCAGCCAGACCCGATAAGGGTGCAGGTTGGTACGCCAGGGCAGGTCACGTCCCTGCTCGCCATAATGATCCAGCAATCGTTGGCAAAGATGTTCTGCCCTCTCCTGCCAGTAGGATGCCTCTATCACCAGCCCAGATTCCGCATCAAATATTCAAAGGTGACCTTGACCCGCAACTGTTGTTTGTTCCACTCGTTGGGCAGGGGAGGAAAGGGACCTGCTTTGCTGATGGCTTTGATGGCGGCGTCGTCCAACAGGGAGACCCCGGAAGAGCGCAACAGTTCGATCTCCACCATGTTGCCTTCCCGGTCAATGGTAAACTCCAGCAACAGGTTGCCGGTCTGGCGATTTTTCTTGGCCGAGTTGGGATAGACCCACACCTGTTCGATGCGATGCTTCACACCACGAAAATAGTCGGCATATTTGACCTGGCGGGTATTGATATCCACCGCCCCCTCACCCCGACTCTCCCGGCGGCGGGCCTCTTCCTGATACTTGTTGTCCCAGGCGGCCACATCCCCCAGGGAGGGAGACATTTTCAAGGCCATGGGATCGATCACCGGTTTTTCCGTCTTGGGGGTGTTTTCTTTGCTGCGGGGTTTGTCCACCGCCTTGTTGGAGACGGTCAATTCGGTGCGTGGTTTGGGACGCACCAAAGGGGCAGGGGCGGGTGTCACCTGATTTTCCCTTACCTCCACAGGTGGGATAACCGGGGTGGGTTGCAGGGTTTCCGGCTCCAGGGTATGGGAAATGGGCAAGGGGGTGGTGGCTGGGGATTCACGGGCATAGGTGTGGCCACCCCCTGCCTGCTGATCGATTTCCGCCAGGGCTTCCACCTTTTTGGGTTGCTGTTGGCCGTTGGCCAGGACACCCAAAAATTCAATGCGCAACGGTTGCAACTTGGTGAGAGACTTGCTTTTGTGCACCTCCACCGCAATGCCCAAGATCAACAGCAAATGGACCCCGATGGAGAGGACCATGGCCAGGGAGATGCGATTCATGGGTGCCAAAGGTAACGACATGGTGTGTGTCATGATTGCCAGGACCAGGAAGAAGTGGTCAATTTTTCCAAAATCACGAAGGCCAGCAGGCCATTCACCACCCCGGTGAGCCAGGCCCCGATCAAAAACCAGGGCAGGGCACTAAAGAGGGCGGCATTGCTAAAAAACAGCCATTGTCCCATGGCCACCTGGGCGGTCATATGGGCCAGGGAGGCCAAGGTGGACAATCCCACCACCCCCAAGGAGGAACGGGATGTCAATGCCAGCATGGCCACCGCTCCCAACGCTCCCGCCAGACTGAAAAAAAAGGTGGGAGAAAAGAGGGTGCCCAACAACAGGGAGGCCACCACCACCCGCAAAAGAGAGACTGCGAGAGCCGCCCGCCATCCCAGAGTCAACAAGGCCACCAGGGTAAAAATATTGGCCAGTCCCGGCTTGAACCAAGGCCCCAAGGAAGGAAGGGCGGCTTCCAACAGGTGTACTGCCACCGAAGCCGCCGCCAGCATGGCCACCGCCAAATCTTTGCCTGTGGTGGTGCTAACGGGAAATGGCGTCATACCCCCCCTCTTCGGTGGATGAACCGTGGACCTGAATCACCACCCGACAGGGAACGCAGGCCACCATCTGTCCATTGGCCCCGATCCAACCGCTACGGGTGCCGATCATGCGGGGAGAGGCATATTCCAGCAGGCGAACCCGCTGATGGGCCACCTCAATGGCCACCTGGCCCAGGTGTCCTTCCACCCCATAGAGACCATCCTGCCGCAAGTCCAATTGCATACGGGGTTGGTTGTCCACCACCACCGTGGCATGGCTGGCCGGGGTGAGAAAGGGCAGCAGAATGGCAACCACGATTCCTGTGGCGGTCACCAGCAACACGCCCCCATCCCATGGGGTGACGGCGCGTCGCAACAGGGAAAACCAACCATTCACTGCCCGCCCCCCAACCAGCGATAACTGAAGCCACCACTTGCCACCTGCCTGCCATCTTCCAGGATGAAGAGGGCACTGGCTCCCGGCTCCTGCCTGATCAATTCCAACCCTTTGTCCAACCCCAGGACAAAAGCGGCGGTGGACAGGGCGTCGGCGGTCATGGCCTTGGGGTGCTGAATGGTGACCGATACCACCCCGTTGGCTGTGGGCATGCCGCTTTGGGGATCCAGGATATGGTGATACCTTTTACCCTCATGCATAAAAAATCGTTCATAATCCCCGGAGGTGACCAGGCCCATGCGCTTTTGCAGGGAGACTTCCGCCACCACACCTTGCGATTCACGGGGATGTTGGATGCCAATGCGCCAAGGGGTGCCCCCTTTGCTGCCGTTGACCCCCAGGTTGCCACCTGCATTGACAATGGCATTGGTAAAGCCCAGCACCGCCAGGTGGTCCAATGCCCGATCCACCGCATATCCTTTGGCAATGGCTCCCAAGTCCAACCCCACATATTCGTTGGCAAGGAGAATTTGTCGCCCTCCTGTTTCGCCCCGAATCTGGATGGCGGTTCCCAAGGGATAACCCTTGCGCCAGCTTTCAATCTTGGCCATTTCCGGTGGGGCGGTGGCGGGTGGCTCACGGGAAAATCCCCACAGGTTGGTCAGTGGCCACAAACCTGCCTCGAAGGCCCCTTGGGAAAGCTTTGCAATGCGCAGGCTTTCCGCCAACACATGATAAACTTCTTCTTCCAGTGGGTGCCACTGGCCACGGGGGGCCTGATTAATCCGGCCTACCGCTGAAGTATTTAAATGACTGCTCATCACCTTCTCAATCCGCTCCATCTCGCCAAAGGCGGATTGCATGGCAGCAGCGGAGCGGCTCGTCTCTCCCTCCTGACTCCACAGGGTGATGGTCATCAGGGTGCCCATGAGCAGGCGGGAGGAGGATTGACTGCCCGCAGGTTTCTCCCCACACCCAAACAAGGCAAGCAAAACAAAGGCCAGGATCAAAGTTCCAACTTTAAACTTCATGCCAGATCCCCCCAATACAGTTGCAAAGCGGCCAAGGCGGTAATGGCAGCGGTTTCGGTGCGCAAAATGCGCGGTCCCAGGCCAACCTTTTGACAGCCCAAGTGTTGACAGGCCGTCATCACCTCTTGGCTGGAGAATCCCCCCTCCGGCCCGACGATGAGGGTGATGGTGGCAGGTGGTTCCAAGGTGCGCAATAAAGAGGGCAGGGAGGATTTCCCCCCTTCCTCTTCCCAAAAGATGAGACGGGGACCATCGGGTAACAGGTCGGCCAAATTTTGCCAGCGGGTGGGGGGATGAATGGGAGGAACCAGGCTGCGTCCGCATTGTTCTGCGGCTTCGGCGGCGATGCGTCCCCAGCGTTGGGGATTGCCATCATCGTGGCGTCCCCGTTCGCAAATGAGCGGAATCATGGCGGCCATCCCCAGTTCCACCCCTTTTTGGATCACCCATTCCAGGGCGGGTCCTTTGGCCAAGCCTTGCACCAGGGTGATGGCCAGGGGAGACTCCCGCACCACCGGCAGGGCTGTTTCCAATACCAGGCGTAACGGAGGTCCGGCATGGTCGATTCTGGCCTGCCATTGCTCACCACGGCCATTGAAAAGGATCACCGACTGACCTACCGTCAATCGCATCACCCGTATCAAGTAGTGGCGTTCTTTTTCTTCCAGGAGGATGGTGGCACCCTCGGTAAGGGGAAGCGGCTTGAAAAGACGGGGAATCATGGGCCTCCTGGGGCTGGAAAGAAGGACGGGGATTGCCAATCCGTGTCAGACGGTATACTTTTCCCCATTCCCGATCCTGATGCAACGGTCTTGCTCATGTTGAATCCTTATCAGCTCCACCTGCTGGAACCCTGGACCCCTCCCCAAGAGGCTCTGCCCCGTTGGCAGCACAGCCTGGATGGTGGTGTGCGGGCAGCATTGATGTGTGATCATTCACTGACCCGTCATCTGGAAGCCTATTGGCAAACCCCGGTGACCGTCACCCTGGAAGGTCATCAATGGTTGCAGGGGGAAGCGGCACGGCAATTATTGGCCGATGCCCCCCATCCCTGGCACCATTTTCAGCTTGCGGGGGAGGAATCCCTGTTGTTGCGGGATGCCTGGCTGGCGGCGGGAGGAGCCAATCGCATCTATGCCCACTCCCGTTTGATCCTGGATGGTTTATCCACAGGTTTGCGCCAAGCCATTGAGCAGGGGGAGCGTCCTTTGGGGGATCTTTTTTTGCAGTCGGAGGATAGTCTCTCTCGCCAGGGCTTGTTGATCACCCTAGCCCAACACTCTCTCCTCGCAAAACGTCTGAATTTACCCGCCCACCACCCCTTCTGGTGTCGCCACTCCCGCTTGCAGGTGGGTAGCCGGGTGCGGGCCGACATCCTGGAGATATTTCTCTAAGCCAATACTTGCCTGCCAGTTGGTATCCAATGGATCGGCAATCCGCCACTTCCAATAGAAGGTGGGTTGCTGGCGGGGATTGGCGTGATAATAGAGGGCATGCTCCCGCAACAGTCCGAACCAGGTGGAAAACAAGGAAAAACTGTTATAAAAGTGAGTCTTCACCAACTCATGCAACCCTTTGAGATGGGCAGGGGGCAAGCCACTGACCACCGAATAGTGCAGGTTACCGGCTTCTTTTTCGTCGGGCCAATGGCGGTCGATGGCAAAACGTTGGGGATCGGCAGCAATTTTGGAGTTGGGTTCCAGTTTGAAGGGACCGGACATCACGTTATGGATGGACTCCCGCAGGGCGTAGAGAAAAGAAAGGGTTTCCAGATATTCCTGGCTGGTTTCGGAAGGGAAGCCGACGATCATGAAGATATAGTTTTTAATTCCGGCAGCGGCAGAATAGTTGAGGGTGGCGGCGATGCTCTCTTTTGTCGTCCCCTTGTCGATGAGATCCAAAATACGTTGACAGCCGGATTCCACCCCCCACAACAAAAAGCGACAACCTGCCGCATAAAGGGTGTTCATGGTTTCCTGGTTGAAATGGTGGCTGGGGCGGGCGAGACCAAACCAGTATATTTTTAAGCCACGCCGTAAAATTTCTTTGGCAATCAATAAATAACGTTTTGCGGGCAGCATTTCATCGGCGATGGAAAAGCAGTAGACTCCCCGTTCCACCCAGGCGGCCATTTCATCCACCACCCTGGCAATGGGTGCGACCCGGTAGGCGTCGCTGTAAATTTCGTGGTGGACGCAAAAGGAGCAACGTCGCCAGAAGCATCCCCGTGAGGTGAGAATGGGGATCACCGGTGTGGGGGTGAAATAGCCGTTGATGTCTAAATCGGAAAAGTCGGGCATGGGTTGGGCATCCAGGCGGATGCCATTTTCACTGCCATTTTTGCTTACCGCCCCCTGCCTGCGACAGACCACCCCTGGCAGGAATTGGGGATCTTCCTCGGCCTGCAAGGCGTTCAGCAGGGCCAGCAAGGGTTTTTCCCCTTCGTTGATCACCACATAGTCCCCATGGTCCAGGAAGGGGTCCAAGTGGGCATCGGTGGTGGTGAGGGAGCCGCCAAACAGGATGACCACTTTGGGTGCAAGGGATTTTACCAAACGGGCCAGGGCCAGGGAAAAGGCTACTTGGCTGGCATAACAGACGGAAAAACCCACTGCTTGCGGATTTCCTGCCAACAGGGTGTGGGCCATGGTGGTCATCCAGGCCGGGTGGGGTTGACCTTGCAACCATCCTTCGGCACCCTTCACCAGGGCCTCGTGGGCGGCCATGGCGGTGAGATAAAAGCGGGAGGCGTGTTGGTTGAAGGGCACTTGCTGAAAATAATCATCGTTGGCGGCGGTAAAAAACTCTACCGCTTCCGCCATGGTCGCCAGTTGTGGTTGTTCCTGGCGTTGGGAGATCAGATGCTGGTGCCAGGTGAGGTTCAGATCAAAACAGGTGATCTGGTGGTTGCCATGGGCTTCCACATATCCTTTGAGGGAGGCCATTCCCAGGGGAGGACGGGGGACGATGGCCGGGCAGAAGGCAAGGTGGAGTTTCATGCCGGGTCTCGTGGTTCAGGTCAGGATTTGCGCCAAAAAACACCGTATTGGTCAATCGTTATGATTTCATCGTGAATTCCGCGACTGGCGCGAAAATCATGGATGGCCTTTTTGCAGGGCTGTACCGCTTCATAGTCATCCACAATGATAAAGCCACCGGGTTGCACCTTGTCGTAGAGGGGGTTCAGGGCATCCATGGTGGATTCATAGAGGTCACCATCCAACCGCAAGATGGCCAGTTTTTCGATGGGAGCGGTTTTCAGGGTATCTTTGAACCAGCCGGGGAGAAAACGCACCTGCTCATCCAGTAATCCATAGCGGGAGAACAACCCTTGTACCTCTGGGAGAGGAACAACCAGTATTGGCAGGTTTTTGCGGCTTATATCGATCCCGGCATCTTCCGGCCAGGTAGGTGGTGGAACTCCTTGAAAGGAGTCGGCGGCCCAGACGATGCGATTTTGCACCCCGTGGGCCAGCAAAAATCCCCGCATAAAGATGCAGGATCCTCCCCGCCAGATGCCGGTTTCGATAAAATCGCCCTCGATTTGGTCTTTTAAAACGGTTTCCATGCAATATTGAAGATTATCCAACCGTTTACGACCAACCATGGTATGGGAAAGTTCGGTGACGTTGCGCAATTCCAGGGCGGGGCGGTTTTTACCATCGGGCATATGCTGGCCCAGGACCACCATGGTGCCGTTGAGCTTGGATTCCTGCACCAATTCCAGCAGGTAGGGTTGCACCTTGGTAATGTTGAAAAAATGGGAATAATCCAGGGGGAGTTTGTTCAACATGCAGTGGAAGGTATGGAGAATGCGTAGTTCGTTTTCGATATAGAGTTCATTAAGCAGCGATTTTTTTAATAACTGGATATAGCTATCAGCGAGTTGGTTCATGACACTGTCCCATGCAGGGTAAGAAAATTCATTCTAACCCGATACTTAGGTTAGATGGGGTAGAGGCTGCTATCGAGAAGTCCCCGATTTATATATAATAGCGCATTTCCTGAAGAGCTGCCACTGTAGACCAGAGTTGGTTCAATTGGAAATTTACAATCCCCGCAGCCAGGCAGGGCGCAAGGAAAGGTGGCCTTGCAGGGCGGCGGTAAGTTGGGCCAGTAAACGTGGTCGATCCTTGGGCAAGGTTCCCGCCAGAGCCAGGGCGTTGGAGGCATGATTGGATCGAAAGATGACCGGGCGCGGGGTGTGGGTGAGTCGTTCCAAGAGTAGATATTGCTCTTGCAACATACCCTGATCATCCTGGGGCACAAAGGGTGGGGTAAAAGGGGCGGCAAAGGCGGCTGCCATCTCCGGTTCCAGATAAAGTTGCAGGGTAGACAGGAAGTTGAGGGGTACCTGTTGCAACAACAAAGCGGTATCTTCTACGTGTTCCCGCCACAAATGGCGTCCACCCAGTCCCAGAATAACGGTGGCTGAAATTTTCATCCCAGCTTCGGCGGCCTTATGCAGTCCCTCTGCCATAAAAGCAGGGGTGGCCCCCTTGCGTGTCATGCGCAACAGGGGGGCATGTCCGCTTTCCATCCCGTAATAAAGCAGGGTAAGCTTATTCTCACGCAGGGTTTGCAATTGTGGGAGGGATTTTTTACCCAGATTGCCAGGGGAGGCGTAGCAGGAAACCCGGTTGAGTTGGGGAAAACAAGCCTGCAATAGCTGGAGGATGGCCAACAGTTGATCGTAGTCCAAAGCCAGGGCATCCCCATCCGCAAGAAAAATGCGTCTGGCATCCGGCCAATCCATGGCCGCATGGGCCACTTCCTGTTGGATCACAGCCAGGGGTTTGCTCACAAAGGAGCGGTGACGGTACATGCCACAAAAGGTGCACTGGTTGTGGCTGCACCCCAGGGTGACCTGCAAGATTAAATTATCCCCTTCAGAAGGGGGTCGCCACAGAGGGGTTATGGGTTCCATGCAATGATCAGGGCTGGCTCTGGGGTGGTTCCACCCCGTGAATTTGGTAGATGGCTCTCACCCGTCCATTGCGGATCATTCCCTGGATGGCCTGATTGAGTTGGGGAAAAAGGCTGGCCAGGGGTGATTTTTTTGACAGGCCATAATAGTTGCCAATACGCTGGGAAAAACGATAGTTGGCAAAGGCATAATCCTTGAAACCCAGACTGGTCAATACCCCTTCCATGGCTTGCCGATCCAGTAGCGCAACCGTATCGAATCGTCCACCAATGAACATGCGGGCCAGATTGACATCGTCGGAAGCCGTCTCTTTGTGGAGGGTGGTGTCGGTATCGAAGGGATCAAAGTAAGCCGTTTTCAACTTGACCCCCACCACCAGGGAGCGCAAATCTTCATATTTTTGAATACGCTCCTCTTGTCCTTTGCCCACCAAAAATTGAATATCCTTGTCCTGATAACCGATAGGTCCCAGATAGTGGATGAAACTTTCCCGCTCCTTGGTATGCACCACCCGTGGCACCAGATCCACCTGCCCGGTTTCCAAATCATGCAGGCTCTTGGGGAACGGAACCACCCGCCACTTAATCTGATAGCCTATGGAAAGAACCGCCTCTTCCAAAATATCTTTGAGGGGACCAGAAAGTTTTTCCCCTTCGCCCACCACCATTTCTGGCGGGCGCGGACGAAAGTCCGCCTGGAGCGTTTTTTCCTGTGCCGTCGCTGTGGCCAGCCAACTGGTGATGAGTAAGGTGACCACCAAGTGGTAGATTTGAACAAATCTCATGGCATCCCCCCCCTGGGATTAGAATCCTGAAAATGGCTCCTCCGATTGTCCATGTGGGCGCATAGGTATCTGTAAGTTACAGAAAAATCAGAGACTATTCCATGCTAAATTTTTTCTCATTCATGTTTTGCCAATAAGCTACATGAAAATTATTTATAATTCACCAAAGTGGCTGCAACCTTCAGGGGGGGGGATTGGTCCAGCTCTTTTTTATACCAACGCAAATTTCAACATTAAAATATTTTTGGGGACATGTTTGACTTATACATTCAATTTTTTATCAAGTATAATTAGGACATGTTTCGCGCTCAACCCTTTGCCCGTCTTTGTCCCATGCACCCATTCTTTTTGCATGCCCTGGTTGGAGCCGGATTTATTGCCATAATGACGGCAATATCCATAGCTTGTGGCTCTTTCACCCCCCCCTGGAATGGACTTCTCCCAGCCCTGGCAGGGCTGTTTTATCTCTTGGGATGGTTTTTATTGGGATGGTTTCTCCCCCATAAACATCTCCTTGACCAAGTGCAAAAAATGAATGAGGGCTACCTCAACACCCCACTTCCCACCATGGATAAACTTGGTCAGGCGTTGGAATCCCTGCGTATGCAGGTGGTCCACTCCTATGCAGAATTGGACCACCATCGGCAAGAAGTGGACTCCGCCAATCGGGCCAAAAGTGCCTTTCTGGCCAATATGAGCCACGAAATCCGCAGCCCCATGAACGCCATTATCGGCATGACCGAGCTGGCCCTCACCACCGATCTGACCCGGGAACAACGGCAATATCTGGATACGGTCATGCACTCGGGCAATGCCCTGCTGGCCTTGATTAACAATATTCTGGATCACAGCAAGATTGAAGCTGGAAAACTGGAGCTGGAGCGCACCCCTTTTGATCCCCTCACCGTCATGGAACAGGTGTGTGAAATCCAGGCGGTGAGTGCCCATCGCAAACAATTAATCCTCTTTCACGAATTCGAGGCAGACATTCCCGATCAGGTGGTGGGAGATCCCTTACGTTTTCAACAAATCATCACCAACCTGGTAACCAACGCCATCAAGTTTACCCATGAAGGCCAGGTCAAAGTGGCCATGCGGCGGGAAAAAGGGGAAGAAGCTGGCATCGTCCTGTTACAGGTGGCTGTGGAAGATAGCGGCATCGGTATTACCCCCGAACAACAACAACGCCTTTTCACCTCTTTCAACCAGGCCGAACGCGGCACCAGTCGCAAATATGGTGGTACCGGCTTGGGATTGTCCATCTCCCGCCAGTTGGTGGAACTCATGGGGGGGCGATTGTGGGTGGAAAGCGAACCTGGCGAAGGTAGCCGCTTCCTCTTCACCGCCCGCTGTGAAGCCGTGACAACCAGCCGTCCGGCCCGAAACCTGCTCCCCGATCATTTAGGGGTGGCCGGCGGGCGGGTATTGGTAGCCCAAGCCCACGAACCCAGCCGCATCAGCCTTGCCCGCATGCTGGAATGGCTGCAGTTACAGGTGGAACAAACCTCCGATGGGGCCGGTCTGTACTATCGCCTGCAAGAGGCCAGCCAGCAGGAGTCCCCCTATCGAATGATCATCCTGGACGGCCAATTACCCGGCTTGGAAGATCAACAGGTGGAACGACGCCTGCAAGCCCCCGATTGCAGCCGTCGCATCGTCCTCACCCTGCCCACCGGCGTGCGCCGCGTGCAGTTGACCGGCTGCAAAAATCTGGAAATCGTTCGTGGCTTGATCAAACCCGTTAAACGCGCCGAATTGGCCGATGCCCTGCTGGCCGTCTTTCATCCCGGTCATGCCACTCCCACCCCAGTGGGCGGTCGCCTGGAATTGATGGAAAAAAGCCGGGATACCCGCAAAATACTCCTGGTGGAAGATAATGCAGAAAACCAGTTCCTGATGCTGCAAATTCTGGGTCAATACGGCTATCCCGTCACCGTGGCCGCAACCGGAAACCTGGCCAGCGAATTGATGGTGCGCCATCATTTTGATTTGATCATCATGGATATTATTTTGCCAGACATGGACGGCTACCAACTCACCGATGCCGTTCGAAGCGGTCGCGTCCCCGGTGTGGACAGCCATATTCCCATTCTGGCCATCACCGCCGATGCCTTGACCAATACCCCAGAACGCTGCCGCCAGGCTGGCATGAACGGCTTTCTTGCCAAACCCTACAAACCCCGGGAATTGTTGCAATCGGTGCGCAATCTGCTGGTCCCGGAACATCCCCCCCAATCCCCTGGCAACAAACCAGTCACCCATCACGACCCTGGCAAACCCCCCATCAATCCCCAAGCCATGGCCGACTTTTTGGCCGTGTTGGAAAAAACCCTGCCCATCCTGGCCGAAGCCATTGACCATGGCCAGTGGGCCAAAGTAGAAACCACCGCCGCTTCCCTGCGCGATGCCTCCCAAGAGACCGACGCCATGGAATTTCGCAATCGCGCCCTCCTCATGATGATGGCCGCACGAGGTGGTCGGGCCGAAAACGCCCTCTACCAATTAAAACAAATGCAAGAAGATTTGGCCAACTGGCAAACCTGAACCCCGCAAGGAAAAATAAATCGTCCTTTGAATTTCAGGGAAAAATTGCGGATAATACAGGATGGACGGAACGGGTTCTTCATGACGGTTAGAGGATCATAAGCGAGAAGGGATCATGGCAATTCTGCCTCTGAATCAAGTCGCCGCCGGGATGGTCGTCGCGAAAGATGTGCTGGATATGAGCGGTCGCCTGCTCCTGGGGCGTGCCACCATTGTAACAGAAAAACATATCAAAATCCTCAAAACCTGGGGAATTACAGAAGTTCACGTAGCGGATAACAATGAATCCATCCAGGTGGCTACGGTTCACCCCACTTTGCCCTTTCCTGACAATAAACGTTATAATTTAGCCAAAGAGGAGGCCAGCCGTCTGTTTCCTCCTGGCAATCACCCATTGCACCAACTCATTTATACCTACGCCACCCGCTCCATCTATCGGCGTCTGGAGCGAGGAGGAAAGCTGCATGGCACCTGATCTGCACAAACTTATTGAAGCCGCCAACAGCTCGTTACCCTCCTTCCCCAACGTGGTGCGCCAAGTTATCCAGGCGGTGGACAACCCCTTTTATTCCCTGGATCGCATCGGCCAGATCATCACAGAAGACCCCGCCTTGAGTGCCCGTTTATTAAAAATTGCCAACAGCTCCTTCTATCGTTTTCCCTTTCCCGTCAGCACCATCTCCCGCGCCCTCACCATTATTGGCAGCAAACAATTACGGGATTTAATCACTGCCACCACCGTGATTAAAATGTTTACTGGTGAATCCAACGAGAGGGTTAAGCCAGAACTTTTCTGGCGTCACAGCATTGCCTGCGGGGTCTGGGCACGAGTCATTGCCACCGCCCACCGGGAAAGCAATGTGGAACAATATTATCTCACCGGTCTTCTGCACGATGTGGGCCACTTAGTCCTTTTAAAAATTATGCCGGATGAATTGCTGGATCTGACAGAAGCCGCCCATGCTGGCAAACGTCCCCTCCTGGATGTGGAACGAGAGTGCTGGGGATTCTCCCACGCCGAGGTAGGCGGCGAATTGCTGCGACATTGGAATCTGCCAGCAGAAATCTATCAACCCATACTCATGCACCACACCCCTTCCCAGTCCACCGACTATCATTTGGAAACCGCCATCCTGCATGTGGCAGAGCTGATGTCGGTGGCCATGCTGGAAAGCTCCTCCCTGGAAAATACCTTTTTCCACGTGGAACCGGCAGCCTGGGAACGCATCGCTTTGCCCGTGGGAGCCATAACAGCCCTGTTTGAACTGGTGGACAACCAGTTTGACCAAGCTCTCAACCTGTTTTCCAATATGGCCAGCTCATGACTCCCACCGACCCCCGCATGGATCAACGATTGGATTTTTTGGAATCCAGCAACCGCTGGTGTCTGTTCGCTTTGGACGTGGCGGCCTCCCTGGTCAATATCCATGGTCGCTTGAGCTATACCCGCAATCCCAACTTAATCCTGGAAGAGGCCCAAAAATATTTGCGCCGCTTGATGGTGGACTTCGATGCCACCTGCTTTTTTCTGGTCAATGAGGACGATCACAGCTTTATCCAGCAAAATTGCCAGCCCATTGAAAAAAGCAACATGATGGATGAATTGCTGGATCGGTTGATTGAAAAAGGTGAGTTTGCCTGGGCCTTGAATCAAAACAAAACCCTCATAGCTCGCACCAAGGTGGATGATTCACCGGTCTTGCTGCATGTGCTGGCCACCCAGTGTCGGGTGCGGGGCATGTTTGTGGGGGTGTTGGCCCCCCATGAGGTGCCCCTCTCCCGTTCCATGGATAATTTATTGACCATCATCCTGCACAATACCGCCTACGCCCTGGAAAGTGCAGAACTCTATCGCATGCTGGATGATCTCAATCGCAGCCTGGAAGAGCGGGTCCATGAATCCTTGCAGCAAATCATGGAGCAAAAACGAGAGCTGGAAGATAAACTGACCGAACTTCGCAAAGTCAAAGAGTCTCTCGCGGTGGCCAAAGAAGCAGCAGAGGCAGCCAGCCGTTCCAAAAGCACCTTTCTTGCCACCATCAGCCATGAAATCCGCACCCCCATGAATGCCATCATTGGCATGAACCAACTACTCCTGGAGGCGGACCTTCCCCAGCAACAACGGGAGTATGCCCAAATCGTCTCTCGAGCAGGGGAATCCCTCATGACCCTGCTCAACGATGTGCTGGATATTTCCAAAATCGAGGCCAACCAAATCACCATCCACCAGCACCCCTTTGCCTTGCGTTCCATGTTGGACGGGGTGGTGGAAATTTTGGCGGTATCGGCACGGGAGAAAAAACTGGCCTTACAACTCAAGGTGGACGGTGCCATTCCCCCCTATCTGGTGGGTGATACGGCCCGCTTGCGACAGGTATTGTTCAATCTGGGTATCAATGCCATCAAGTTTACCCAACAAGGGGAGGTCTCCCTCTCCCTGCATCAGGAGACGGGAGGGCGGGTGCGCTTTTCCTTGCAGGATAGTGGCATTGGCATTTCGCCGGAGCATTTGGCCAAAATATTCGATCCCTTCACCCAGGTGGACAACTCCCCCAGCAAACCCTATGGTGGCACGGGTCTGGGGTTGGCTATCTGTCGGCGATTGGTGGATCTCATGGGTGGGACCATTTGGGTGGAGAGCCATTTGGGACAGGGCAGCCTCTTCCAGTTTATCCTGCCCTTGCCAGCCGCCACCGACGCCCCCATCAGCAACCCCGTCGCGCCCCCCCTGATGGTCAACCGGGAGGTCAAGCGCATTCTCCTGGTGGAAGATTCGGAAGACAACCGCACCTTGATCAAGGCCTTCCTCCGCAATACCAAACATCAACTGGACTGTGCGGAAAATGGCCAGGTCGGGGTGGAGCTGGCCACCAGCCACACTTACGACATCATCTTCATGGACATTCAAATGCCGGTCATGGATGGTCTGGAAGCCACCCGCACTATCCGCCATTGGGAGAAAGCGAATCAACGCCCTCCCACTCCCATTTATGCCCTCACCGCCTACGCCATGAACGAGGATTTATTGGCCATTCGGGCCGCAGGCTGTGATTTGCGCCTGACCAAACCCATATCCAAAGCCACCTTCCTGGCCGCCCTCCACCCGATCACAAACAGCACTTCATCCTGACCCTGTTCTGTCAGCGAAGACCGCTCGCTCAAGGCTCATAAGATTTCAGCAAGGTGCCTACCTGGGGGAAAAAGGAGGGGGTGAAAACTTCATCCTGAAGGGCGCGTGGCTTGACCCAGCCCAAAATCATGGTGGTGGTATAGCCGACATTGATCAATGATTTGACCACCACCCGGCTGGGACGGGGAGGGAAGGAACCAAGCTGGCGAACGTCTTGATAGGTGATCTCCTTCAATGGATTGCCCACAGAAGAAAACAAGGTCTCCGTTTGCGGCAGATTGAGCTTACGATCAATCACCATCACTCTGTTGTATAAATTGGAACCGGTTTGCCGGGGGATCAACTCCACCGCCAGCCGACTTTCATCGGCGGAAATCAATTGAGGACGATAATAAGGGGCGTCATCAATGCGAAAGAGTATTCGATATTCCAACACGCCATGAATAATACTGTTTTGCAACTCTCCCTGGCGCGGCTTCAGTTCACCAGGAACATGATACCAAATCTGGTTATCCACCCGCATGGCCGCACGACCCTTGAAGGCTTCCGGCACCGTTACCACCCCAGCCCATTTGTTATCCTTATTTACAGCGTAAAGGATGTACTCATCTGGTTCCTTGCCGGGTACCTCATTGATGACCTTGATAAAATATTCAGCCGAACCAGGATTCAGAGTGCGATCCATTTTGGCAATGGTCTCTTCCAGCACAGCCACGGAAGGAGTATCGGCCCATGCCCTTGGGATCAAAAAGACCCACAGCCCGATCATGCAGATAAACAGCCTGCTCATGGTTACTTTTCGCGAGTGGGTTGAATGACCGGCGGACAGTTGCCCACCGGATAGCGTTGAGTCACCCCGTTTTCCTCAACCAAAATACCGTTGTGGTTGATTTGCCGAATGATTCCGGCTGGAACCTGATCTTTCTCCTGCAAGCGTACCCCATCCACCAACACCATGCGACGATCCGCTGCCAGCAAAACCATTTCCACACAGGTGGTTCTATGGAGCGGTGGATTGACCACGGAAGGTTCTGGCGGACGGGTTGGATCGGGAGTTTCTCCCGTCCACCCGTTGGCCGCCAGCAACAAAAGCACTCCCATACCCCCCATCAGCCTTCTCATGGAAGATTATACTGAAGTTCCAGCTCCTTGTCCTTGGCCTGAATATGGACACTGCCACCCTGGGCAAGGGCACCAAACAAAAGTTCATTGGCCATGGGACGACGAATACGCTCTTTGATCAAACGATCCATGGGTCTGGCCCCATTCTTGGGATCATAGCCATGATCGGCCAACCATTCCCGTGCATTTTGCTCCACATGCATGGTCACATTTTGTTTTTCCAGTTGACCTTCCAGGATCAGCAAAAATTTATCCACCACCCGCAAGATGGCATCTCTGGTCAGGGGGGCAAAGGAGACGATGGCATCCAGCCGATTGCGAAATTCGGGTGAGAATACCCTCTTAATCTCCTGCATTTCATCGCTACTGTTATCCTGCTTGACAAAGCCCATGGATTGGCGATCCATCTCCTGGGCACCTGCATTGGTGGTCATGATGAGAATGACGTTGCGAAAATCGGTGGGACGACCGTTGGTATCCGTGAGTTTGCCGTGATCCATCACCTGCAACAACAGGTTGAAGACATCCGGGTGGGCCTTTTCAATCTCATCCAGCAACAGGACAGCATGGGGAGTCTTGTTGATGGCATCGGTGAGCAGTCCTCCCTGATCAAAACCCACATAACCAGGCGGAGCACCGATCAAGCGGGAGACGGTGTGGCGTTCCATATATTCGCTCATGTCAAAGCGAATCAGTTCAATGCCCATCTCTCTGGCCAACTGACGTGCCAGTTCCGTCTTACCCACCCCGGTGGGACCGGAAAAGAGGAAACTGCCAATGG
>JADFXB010000068.1 GCA_015233935.1 Magnetococcales bacterium
CATAAACTAATAGATTTGTTTTGACACTACAATAAATCTGTTGCCTCATTTTTTTACATCGACAGCCTCCCCCGCATTCGTTACAACTTGTTTTCCAAATACAGGGATCAGACTTTAAACAAAAACTTCAACCATCGCGGTGTAGCCCCATACCAAAAAGGCTCCCACCGAACTCGATGGAAGCCTTTGATTTTATTGGAGCTGGCGATGGGACTTGAACCCGCAACCGGCTGATTACAAATCAGCTGCTCTGCCAATTGAGCTACGCCAGCCTTGCTACTGCACCAAAAGGCACAGTTTAGCCAATTCTTGCTATTTGTCAACCACGCTGGCGACGGCATTCATAGAGGGCGATGGCAGCGGCTACCGAAAGATTAAAGGAACCGGTCTGACCCACCATGGGAATCGCTGCCAAGGTGTCACATTTTTCCCGGGTGAGACGGCGCAAACCCTTGCCCTCCCCACCCAACACCAGGGCAATGCCACCCTTTAAATTGGTCTCACCTATACTTTGGGAGGCTTCGCCGTCCAGACCAATCACCCAATAGCCCACCTCCCGCAATTGATCCAAACTGCGGGCCAGATTGGTCACCCGTACCAGGTCCAACCGCTCCGCCGCACCCGCCGAAGCCTTCACCGCCACCCCGGAAAGAGGGGCGGTACGATCCTTGGGTAAAACCACCGCCATGGCCCCAAAGGCCTCCGCCGAACGCAACACCGCCCCCAAATTTCGGGGATCCTCCACACCATCCAAAATCACCAAAATACCATCCCGGTGTTTTTCCAGACGCTCCAAAATCTCATCCCAATCCGGCTGCCGACGCGGGGTTACCCTTGCCGCCACCCCCTGGTGCACCCCTCCTTTGACCAGACGATCCAAGGCTATCCGATCCACCAAACGAACCAGCACCCCCTTGTCACGAGCCAGTTCCAATATTTGCCGCAAACGCCGCCCCTCCTCCCGCAAGGCAAAGAGGGCTTCCACCGGTCGCTGCCCCTCCTGCAACAAGGAGAGTACCGGATTGATGCCAAAGATCAGGGTTTCATCACTCAACGGCTCCGTCGCCATGTGGTCCCCTCCCGACTGTCCAAAAGGGTGACACCCTGTTCCGTCAAATGGTTGCGGATGCGGTCTGCCTCTGCAAAATCCCGATTTTTCCGCGCCTGGGTACGAGCCTGGATCAACCCTTCAATCTCCCCCGCCGACAGTTCACCCGGTCGCGCCTGCTGGAACCAATCCTGGGGGGCCATGGTGCACAAGCCAAGAATTGCCGCCAATCCCCGCAACACCACCGCCCCTTCCCGCGCCTCCGACCATTGGTTTTCGCTGGCAAAGCGGTTGATCTTGCGGGCAATCTCAAACAGGCTGGCCATGGCTTGCGAACTGTTGAAATCATCGTTCATGGCCCGGTAAAAATGGCTCCCCTCCTCCTGCCACAAAGGCATGCTGGCCAAGGTATCCGGGGTGATCACCTGGACTTCAGGCAGGGCACCCTGCTCTGCCACCACCCCCAAGGCGGTATACAAGCGGTCCAGCCCTGCCCAGGCAGCATCCAGCAACGACCAGCTAAAATCCAACGGGGTGCGATAGTGGCTGTTGAGGATAAAAAGACGCAACACCTCCCCCGGATAACGCTCCAACAGGTCGCGGATGGTGTGAAAATTGCCCAAACTCTTGGACATTTTCTCCCGCTCCCCCTCCTCCGACACCACATTGACAAATCCCACATGCATCCAGTAGTTGACCCAGGGGTGACCGGTGGCCCCTTCCGTCTGGGCAATTTCATTTTCATGGTGAGGAAAGATGAGATCCCGCCCACCCCCATGAATATCAAAGCTTTCTCCCAGATAACGAGTGCTCATGGCTGAACATTCAATAT
Source organism: Magnetococcales bacterium (assembly GCA_015233935.1). Lineage (GTDB taxonomy): Bacteria > Pseudomonadota > Magnetococcia > Magnetococcales > JADFXB01 > JADFXB01. Next base: position 1,881 of record JADFXB010000068.1, read on the forward strand.
GCCAACCCGGTCGTCCTGCCCCCCAGGGGGAAGACCATTGGGGTTCTTCCGGTTTGGCCCCCTTCCACAAGACAAAATCCAGGGGATTATTCTTCCGCTCCCCCACCGCCACCCGCGCCCCCGCCAACTGCTCTTCCAACTCCTTGCCCGACAGGCGACCATAGCCTGCCAGCTTGTCCACCGCAAAATAGATATCACCCGCCGACTCATAGGCCAGTCCGTTATCCAGCAACCGCTGAATCATGGCCTGCATCTCCGGCAAATGGGCGGTGGCACAAGGTTCCACATCGGCAGGGGTCACCCCCAGGGCAGCCATGTCCTGGTGAAAGGCGTCGATGAATCTGCCAGTCAGGGTGCCGATATCCTCCCCCAACTCTGCCGCCCGCCGGATAATTTTGTCATCGATATCGGTAAAATTGCGCACATAGCGTACCGGATAGCCCATTGCCCGCATATGACGCACCACCATGTCAAAGACCACCATCACCCTGGCATGGCCGATATGGCAATAATCATAGACCGTCACCCCACATACATAGAGACCCACCTGGCTGGGATCCCTGGGGGTGAACAACTCCTTGCCCCGGCTCATCGTATTAAAAAGGTGCAACGACATCCTGAAAACTCCCTGGCAGACAGGTTCCATGGGGTAAAAACCCGACTCCCCCCCATGGTCCATGGTTTAGATTGAATCTTGATGCTAACCTGATCGTCGCCAAGACAAACTTTCCTTAGCAACTGGAGAATCTTTCATGTCCGATAACCATCATCAAGTGATCATCCTGGGTTCTGGTCCTGCTGGCTACACCGCTGCCATCTATGCGGCACGGGCAGGATTGAGTCCCATCATTATTCAGGGTATGCAGCCCGGCGGTCAACTGACCACCACCACCGAAGTGGATAATTTTCCCGGCTTTGAAGAGGGGGTGCAGGGACCGGAGCTGATGACCAAGATGCAAGCGCAAGCCGAACGTTTCGGCACCCGCATCATGTTTGACACCGTCCTGGAAGCCCATCTGCGAGAGTCCCCCTTCCGTCTGGAATGTGATTCCGGTGATGTCTACACCTGTGATGCCTTGATCATCGCCACCGGGGCCACCGCCCGCTGGTTGGACATTCCCTCCGAGCAACGTCTGCGCGGGTTTGGGGTTTCCGCCTGTGCCACCTGTGACGGCTTTTTCTATCGCAACCAGGTGGTCGCCGTGGTGGGTGGTGGTGATGCCGCCGTGGAAGAGGCCCTCTTCCTCACCAACTTTGCCAGCAAGGTCTATTTAATCCACCGTCGGGACGCCCTGCGGGCCGAACGGATCATGCAAGAACGTCTGTTTGCCAATGCCAAGGTGGAGCCTATCTGGGACAGCGTAGTGGACGAAGTCCTGGGCGATCCCCAATCCGGTGGGGTCAACGGCCTGCGTCTGAAAAACATCAAGAGCGACACCACCAGCGAAATTGCCATTCATGGCCTGTTCGTCGCCATCGGTCACCACCCTAACACCAGCATTTTTGGTGATCAACTGGACAAAGACGGTGAAGGATACTTGATTACCAAACCCGACTCCACCGCCACCAACATTCCCGGTGTCTTTGCCGCTGGGGATGTGCAGGACCGGGTCTTCCGCCAGGCCATCACAGCGGCGGGTACCGGCTGCATGGCCGCTTTGGAGGCCGAACGCTATCTGACCCATAAGGGACACGGCGCGGCCCGCAAATAACCCCCCTAATGACGCACCAGGATGCGATCCAGCATCCTGGTGGTCAGGATACGTTTTAAAAAAGCAAACAGCCAGGTGGGAAAGGTTACCCGGTAACGTGCCCTGGGCGTTTCCGCTTCCAGGGCGTGGATCACCCGTTCCACCACCGCTTCGGGCGGCAGGGTAAAGGTGGTTGGCGGTCCACTCAAACGGTCGATCATGCCTTGATAACGGGTCTTAAAAAGGCTCTCCCGGCCACCCAAATGACGCTGAAAGGCCTGATAGGCATTGATCCTGAATCGACTGTCAATGGGACCCGGCTCCACCAGACAAACATGCACCCCCGATCCCATCAATTCCAGGCGCAAGGTATCGCTCAACCCTTCCAATGCAAATTTACTGGCCACATAGGCCCCCCGCAACGGCAGGGAGACAAAGCCCAACACCGAACTGTTCTGCACAATGCGCCCGAACCCCTGCCTGCGCATCACCTCAATGGCCCGACAGGTGAGGGAGTGGGTGCCAAAAACATTGGTCTCAAACTGCTCCCGCAAGACCTCACGGGGGATCTCCTCCACCGCCCCTGGCTGGCCATAGGCCCCATTGTTGAATAATCCATGCAATTGCCCACCGGTAAAGGCCATAATCTCTTCCCACGCCGCTGCAATGGAGTCCTCTTCTGCCAGGTCCAGCAGCCAGGCATCCAGCCCTTCCTGGCGTAAATCATCCACGTCGGTTTGTCGTCTAGCGGTGGCCAAAACCCGATAACCCCGCTGTTTCAGCAGGCGGGCAGCACAGCGTCCGATGCCGGATGAGCAACCGGTGATCAAGACAAAATAGGGAGCGGGAAGATTCTTTTTCATTTCAAACATCATGGACTCTTGATCTTACGGCAGGAACGTGGACAATGCCCTTCCGGGCCGTTAATCCCGACATGATCCATTCCTATCCACCTTTCTGCAAGGCCAAGTTTCACGGTGATCGAAAAACTTCGTAACATTGCCATTATCGCCCATGTTGACCACGGCAAAACCACCCTGGTGGACAAGCTGTTGCAACAATCCGGCACCCTCAACCAACGCAATGCCATGCCGGAAAGGATCATGGATTCCAATGATCTGGAACGAGAGCGTGGGATCACCATCTTGTCCAAGAATACCGCCATTCGCTGGCGGGACTATCGGATCAACATTGTGGACACCCCTGGCCATGCAGACTTTGGTGGCGAAGTAGAACGCATTCTTGCCATGGTGGATTCGGTCCTCCTGTTGGTGGATGCGGTGGATGGTCCCATGCCACAAACCCGCTTTGTTACCCAAAAAGCCTTCAAGATGGGATTTCGTCCCATTGTGGTGATCAACAAAATTGACCGCCCCGGTGCCCGTCCCCATTGGGTGCATGAACAAACCTTTGAACTGTTCGACCGTCTGGGAGCCACCGAAGAGCAACTGGATTTTCCAGTGGTTTATACCTCCGCCCTCATGGGTTATGCCTCCATGGTGGCGGAATTTTCCACCCCGGATATGACCCCCCTGTTTGAAACCATCGTCCGGGAGGTCTCTCCTCCCAAGGTGGATCAGGATGGTCCCTTTCGCATGCAGGTGACCTCCCTCGACTATAGCAGTTATGTGGGGGTGATCGGCATCGGGCGCGTGGAACGGGGACGGGTCAAAAGCAACTCCCAAGTGGTGGTGGCCACCCCCGATGGCAAGCCCCGCAACGCTCGTATTATGCAACTGTTCACCTTTCTCGGCTTGGAAAAGGTGGAAACCCCGGAGGTTCAGGCGGGGGATATCATCGCCTTCACCGGTGTGGAAGGGGTGAGCATTTCCGACACCCTCTGCCAGCCCGACACGGTGGAACCCTTGCCCATTCTCACCGTGGATGAACCCACGGTCAGCATGACCTTCCAGGTCAACAAGTCGCCTCTCGCCGGTCAGGATGGCAAGTTTCTCACCAGTCGGCAAATTCGGGAACGGCTGTTGCGGGAGACCCTGCACAATGTGGCCCTCAAGATGGAAGAGACGGAAGACCCGGACAAATTCCGGGTTTCCGGGCGCGGCGAACTTCATCTGGGCATCTTGATTGAAACCATGCGTCGTGAGGGATTTGAGCTGGGTGTTTCCCGCCCAGAGGTAATTTTGCGGGAGATTGATGGGGTGTTGTGCGAACCCTACGAGCAATTGACCGTGGATGTGGAAGAGGCCAACCAGGGGGCGATTATGCAGGCCCTGGGTGAGAGAAAGGCCGAATTGCAAGATATGGTCCCCGATGGTCAGGGACGGGTGCGTCTGGACTACATGCTGCCTGCAAGAGGCTTGATCGGCTTTCTCACCGAATTTCGTACCCTCACCGGTGGTACGGGCCTGATGTACCACGTCTTCGACCACTACGGTCCCTACCTGAACGAATCCCTTGGTCAGCGCAAGAATGGGGTTCTGATTGCCATGGAATTGGGTAAGGCAGTGGCCTACGCCCTCTTCAACCTGCAAGATCGAGGGCGCATGTTTGTCTCCCCAGGGGAGGAGGTCTATGAAGGCATGATCATCGGCATCCACTCCCGTGACAACGATCTGGTGGTCAACCCCCTCAAGGGCAAACAATTGACCAACATTCGGGCGGCAGGTTCCGACGAAAACGTCCTTTTGACCCCCCCCATCACCTTGAGCCTGGAACAGGCCCTGGAGTTCATCGATGATGATGAGCTAGTGGAGGTCACCCCCCGCAACATTCGCTTGCGCAAAAAACTGCTCAAGGAACATGAACGGAAAAGGGCCTCGCGGGCGGCCAAGGGATAGGTGCTCCCCGTGGTCGATGGCGCAACAGGGTCAAATGGCTGATGCAACGGCTGCCCTCTGCTTCGTGGACCACCTGGATAATCTTGCCCCGCCATGTTTCCGTAAGATAACTACTCCTCACCTCCACCAATTGTCCCGGCAGCAAACCGGGACGGTGGCGGCAGGTGAGGAGGACTTGATCAAACCATTCTCCCCCATCCAGTTCTGCCATGGCGCGCGCGCGTTTGGCTGTTGGAGTTGTCAATAACGGGGCAAAAACTTCCTGCAACGGGCCACCAACGCCCCGCTGGGCCAAATAGGCCCCTTCCCTGCCCACAAACAAACCGCTGGCCACCACTTGCACGCTGTGAATATCCACCACTGGTCCATCCGTGGGCAACAGAAGGCTCCAGGATAAAGCCTCGCACTCATAGACCACCCTTGCCACGGCCACCCCACTCTCTTCTGCCAACAGGGTGACGCCATCCCCCAGCAGGGTAATCTCTCCCAAATCGTTACCCAACCAGGTGCTCTCTTTGATCACCCTGGCCGGTCGTGTCAGTTGCCCCCGATGGCTGGTACGAAAGCTCACCTCTTCCGTCCAGGTGATCACTTGGTTGGCCCCCGGTAGCAGGGTGCCCAAGGAACTTTGCAGAGTAACCTGTGTCACCCCGGCATCCACAAAAACCAATAAATGAACCGTCTCCCCCTTGGCAAAGGAGGTTTTGCCCTGATTCAATCCTTCCGGTCTTGCATCCACTTCCACCCGCAAGCCAGCCCCGGTCACCTTCTCTCCTTGTACCGCCACCCGCACCACCGGGGTATTGAGGTAAAGGGATTCCCGCACCGCCAGATTGTCCCATTCATCCGACAATACATGATCCGCCTCCCCCCGTGACCAGTGGGGAACCGGCAAGGGAAAACGATGGCGCACCAGCAATTGACCCTCCGGCAGGGATTCCACCACCCCTCCTGCCTGGCCAACCAACTCCTGGATAATTTCCAGGGGAAATTTTTCCTGCGCTTCCACCCCAAACCAGGGCAATTTCCATTGCACCAGATTCCAGGTAACCTCACCGCCAACCAGGGATTCCACCACCTCTTTTACCCCAAGGGATTGGGACCAGCTTTGCCGAATGGGCAGGCTCCAGGGGGCGGTCAACAGTACCGCCGGACTGCCAATGGCAACTTTCCATTGGGGGGCTTCGGTGGGATTCCTTTGTAACGATTTTCCCAACACCTTGAGGACAAACATTTCCTCCCCCAACTGTAATTGCAAATCATCTCCCAGAGTTAATCTTTGAAAATCGGCGGGATTGCTCAACACCACCTCTCCCTGCCAGTAGCCCATACCCTCTTTTTGTTGCAGACGGGCAGAAATGATCACAAGCGGACTCCTTGCTGCCAAAGTTGGAGTTGGCCATTGGCCACCACAGGAAGGGATGGACTGCTCATGTTCCAACACAAAGCCATTTGACCCGCCACCGGATCATGGTCCAACAGATCCCATGGCTGCCCGTACCCCACCGTCACCCCACTGGTCAACCACCAGACCATTCCCGTCTGACAGGTGACCACCCCACGCAGGGACCAAACTTTGGTTCTCTGTGCTTCCACCCGGTCAAAAAGAGGACAGGTCAGGGTTTGCTCCAGCCGTTTCCCTTCATAAATCTGTATCTCCTGCTGGTCTACCCGTTGGCAATCGTCATAGGGGGAGAGCAGGGTGACGGTGGGCCTGTCATCCTCATAAGGTGTGGTCCACTGTTGATCCACCCACCACTCTTCATAAGGGGAGGTGACCTGGCCCAGGCTCTGCCAATGGTCATAGGGCAACCCCCTCTGCCCGCTGATAATGTCGCTCCAGTCGCTGTAACGGCTATTCAGTTGCGCCCTGGCCAGCCAGTCCCCATAGGATTGTCCATTGGTTATTTCAACCCTGACACCATACAAATGGGACGACTGGTTGGTGACCACCACGGGAGGTTGAAAAAGACGGGTCTCCCCCTGTGCCCAACCGGCCAAATTTTCCCAGGTGGCCAGGGTGGTCCAGGTGGAGTTGTTGTCCGACCATTGCAGGGAGAAGGATTTGGGGGCGTAATCGGTCAAACCGGGATCGTTGCGGGCGGTGATGGACAATTCCTGCACATCCACACCACTGGCAAACTGATATTGGATCCAACCGTTGCCAGGATTGGAGCCGGGATAGCTCCCCCAAAAGGTGGCGTCTGAATTGTCAAACGCCATGGAGGGGGCGTAAGAGCCGCTGTAATAATTATGGGCGGTGGCGGTCCCACCGGAACATTGATCGGCCCCCCCAGGGGTTGCCCGCATTTGAATTTCGGCAATGCTGTGCCAGTAGGTTTTGCCCGTAGGATTGCCCTGGCTGGCGGTAATGTACAATCGCCAATAGGCATGGGTGGTCATGGTTGCACCACCCTTTCATAGGCTTCCACCAGGTAGGCTGGTCGAAAGGGTGTGGTATCGCCAGAATAAATCATCGCCCCGGTCAACACTGTCGTCTCTTGGTAGCGTTGGGTCACCGGATGATAGGAGGCCCGATAAAGACGACGCACCTCCATGATACCATCCGACTGGGTAGGAACACGATTGACCAAACGGCTGATGGCCAAATTGGGAAAAGTCCAGCGTTTGCTGGAATGATATTGGGCAACAACCACTTGATAAGCCGGACCACCACCAGGGGCCTTGGCAACCTCCTGGCTGTAAAACCCACTCTCTGCGGCCCCATAGCCCAGCACCACCTGATACCAGTTGATATCCTCTGCCCATTCAAAAATTTCTTCTGACCAAGGGTCTTCTTCCACCGGGGTAGAGGAGGGCGGTCGCAATAAAAAAAAGCTGTCTACGGAGAAAAACCCATTGTACAGTTTGCCTGGCTCCCGAGAAAAAACCAGATCCAACGCCTCAATTTGGACCAAGGGGGCTGACCGCACCCGAAATTGATTCACCCCTTCCATCTCCACCTGAAAATAAAACCAGGGAAAATGATCCCGCACCCGTTCTGCTTCGTTGAGCCAGGGTGTTGCCGAGATGGTGGCCAGATCGGGACGAAAATCATGGCCGTAATCGGTGGTTTCGGTGGTCCAGCCATGGCTTTCAAAATAGCCGCCACAATCGGGGATCAAGCCATTGGCATCCAGTGGGGGGACCATCCAGGCTGGGGAGTAGGTAATACGGACACGGGTAGCCAATCGGGAACCCTGGCTGATCAACTCCCTGGGACGGGAGATGAGGAGAACTTTCAGGGTTCCAGTAACCGGTTGATCATGCTCATAGGCCCCCTGGCCATCGATGCTGGTATATCGGGGTTTACCCACTTCCTTGCCATCTTCATTGAAAAATCGGGTCCAAAAGACCAAATATTGCCGAACGTCAGGGGGCAATGCCTCTCTCTGTGACCGAAAAAATTCCAGGGTTTGCAACGTCCAGTTGACTTTGACCAGATAAATTTTCCGATAATCCCGCTCATCCCAGGTTCGGGTGGTTTTGCTGCGTTTGACCCGCCCGATCATGCAATCCGGCAGGGTGATATTTTCAAACCCTTCACCGGGATAGGTCAACTCCACGGTTTCCTCATAGGCTGTATCCTCCTCGGTGTACTCCTCTGTCACCGCCCCGATGACAAAAGAGAGGGGGGGATATTTGGCTGGCCATAAGGGGGTGGAGAGCACCCGGTCGGGCACTTTGGGGATAAGGGAAATATTCATGGTTATACCACCACCAACCTGGTTTCATCCTCAGAGCTGCGGCTGAATTCGCTCAGGATGAAAGAGTTGTCCGGGGCAGGGTTGGCAAAGTTTTCCTGAATAATCTCCCGATAAACCTGTCCCCGATAGTCCTGGTATTCCTGCCGGAAGGTTATCTGGATGGTCCGTTCCACATCCAGATAATCGCTACGTCCGGTAATGGGATCGGGCAATGGGGGAGCGTTGGAAAGGGGACTGGAGGGGAAGACCCGATCCACCACCCCTTTCCGCTCCACTTCCACCCGCAACAAACTGCGTTGCCGGGTTTGCTGATACCATTGCATGGTGCGATCCACCAGGATGACCGACTTGTGCACCGTGCAAATGGCGGCCTGATGACGGCTGCGGGCCATGACCATGGCCGATGGCAGACTGCCCCCCAACCATTCCAACTCTCCATCCTGATGGAGAACCAGGTTTTCTTCCCCTGGTGGATAGAACAGGTGATAAAGGCGATAGCTCCGCAACAGGGTAACCACCAGGGAGCCATAGACCGGCCTGTCGGTCAGATAAACCCCATGGTCTTCCCGTTGCACATAGGTAGGTGGATCCACCCTTTGCCCATGAAGATCATAAAAGGGTGTGGCGTGGATCAAAACAGGCGGTTTGTGGGTGGTTACCTGGATCACCTGCTCGCCGGAAAAATGGATGGCCTTGTCCACCGATTCTTCCCGCTCCCCTTCCGCCTTGATCTCCCCCGTTCCCCGAATAACCTCCACCTCCAGGTTATCCGTTCCGGTATAATAAACCTTGAGGGTGGCCAGACCTTTCACCGAACCGACAAACTCCAGGGTAGACTGGAGAGCAGGCCGATCCCGCCATTGCCGTGCCAGATGGGCCAAATCTTCCAACGTGGGATGCTGGGGAAGGTTTCCCTGCCAATGCTGCAACAAGCGGTAGAAAAGCACCGCCTGTTGCAAAATTTCACCCTGCTGAATGGCCAGGCGACTGCGGGGAGAGGTATTGTCCACCTGGACGGTACAATGGGCGGTCAAGAGCTGGCTCATTCGCTTTCACCACTGACACCGATGATGACCTTATTGCCGGAGAGACTGGCGGTATTGGCTGGGATGATGCGTTTTTCCCAAATGGCCTGGGCCGCCGGGTGGGTGGTGAAGATGAGGGTATCGTTGGTCGCCCAGGTGCCACCCCAACCCGTTGACCGCAAGAGAAAGTAGGGTTTACTGAAATCGCTGTTGTTGGGGGAAAAATCGCTGCCGATGGTTCCCCCACTCACCGCCCCCACCGTATCCCCGCTACAGGTGAAGGCGGTAGCCGAAGTAAAGGTGATGGTCCACTCCTGTTCAATACCGCCGATATGGTCACTCTCCAGAGGATAACTGACCTCGTCATAGGTTCCGGCCACGGAGGATTCCAACCAATCGCTCACTGTTCCTTCCAACGGAGAATCCCCCTCAATCACCGATGCCACCCTGGTTGAATTGGCCGTGGTATAGGCATAGGCAAGGGTGGCCCCGTTTTCAAAAGTCAGGGTGGCCACGGTGCCATTCCAGGAGACCGCATTGCTGGCCGCCAGGCGGATGAATTCGGTATTGCCCGTCTCCGCGTTCACCGTAGCCTTATCGGAAATGCGGATTAAATCTCCATTTTGAAAAATGGCATCGGCGGCGGCTTCCACATTGACCTGGATGGAGGAGGCCCCGGCACTGGCATTGGCGTTGAGGGCACCACTGCCGTAGAGACGTTCGCTGCCGGTGAGATCGGCCTCGGTATCGGTCTGGGTACCAGCAAAGATCAACACCCGATCTTCGCCAGGGGTTTGGGTTTCCACGAAAAAGCGGGGAGAGATCAAGCCAAGATCGCTGTCATTGGCAATCTTGATAAAACATTTGCGATATTTGCTGGAACCCGCCAACCGTTCCGACTGGGGCACGTCGGGCCATAAATTATTTTTGACATTGTCGGTGATTTCGTTGGCAGACATTCTGCCACCGTTGGTGGAGCCGTCGTTGACAAAGGTGGACTTATAAAACTTGATTTCGCTGGGGAGTACGGCCATGGTCTTCTCCGAAGGGTTGGAAGGGCTTCCTGAACTTCGGAGGAGAGTGAAATATTTTCAGAGTGGATTCAATTTGAAGGAGTTCCTACCACATCAGGTAACCTGGCACACCACCTGATTGCGTCCATTGCGTTTGGCACTGTAGAGGGCGGCATCGGCCCGTTGGATCAAGGTTTCAACCGTGTCGCCGCTGGCCAGAACGGTTGCTCCCAAGCTGGCTGTTTTATGCCCTACCCCGGCAAATTGATGGTTTTCGATGGCCTGTCGCACCTTTTCTCCCAGACTGGTCACCCCTTCCAGGGTGGCTTCCGGCAACAGGATGGCAAACTCTTCTCCCCCATAACGAAAGACCATGTCACTTTTGCGGACCGACTGACGCAATACTTGGGCAAGCTCCCGCAAAACCTGGTCACCCACTGGGTGGCCATAGGTGTCATTGACCTGCTTGAAATGATCCAAATCCACCATAATGAATGAAAGGGGACGGTTGTATCGATCGGCCCGTTCCATTTCCAATTGAATGGCTTCGTCGAAAAAACGGCGGTTGAACAAACCGGTAAGGGCATCGGTTTGGGAAATGCGGGCCAGTTCCAGTGCCTGGCAGCGTTTGCCAAACTCTTTTACCCCTTTTTCCACCTGCACCATGAGGACTTCCGGGTCAAAAGGTTTGGTGACATAGAGGTCCACACCGGTGCGCAACCCCTGCACCTGGTCCTTGCTGGAATCCCGTGCCGTCAGCATGATGATGTAACTGGCTTGGTTATTTTGACTTTCCCGGATACGTACCGCCACTTCCGGGCCTTCCATGCCGGGCATCATCCAGTCCAGAATGATAACGGCAGGCAGGTGGGAGTTGAGGAGTTCCAAGGCGGACAGGCCATCTTCCACTTCAAGTACCTGGTATTCATTCATCTCCAGATGGGTCGCCAGCAACTGGCGCACGCTGGGGCTGTCATCCACCACCAGAATGGTATTGTTCATGGGGAAATCCTCTTGCGCAATAACTGTTCTATCCGTTCCTCAAAATCTTCACTGACGGGTTTGAAAATAAAGTCATTACAACCCGCTTGAATGGCCCGATGGGTATCACTCACCATGGCACTGGCGGTAACGGCTACCACCAAACCCGCATACCCCTCCTGACGCAACAGGCGAACCATCTCATGACCATCCATCACCGGCATATGCATATCCAGGAGGATCAAGTCAAACCTCCCCTGGCGGGCCATTTCCAGGCCAACCGCACCATTTTCTGCCTGTTCAATGGTGTGATCCTGCAATTCCAGGCGCATGGCCAACATGGAACGAATATCGGGTTGATCATCCACAATGAGAATATGAGCCATGGTTTATCCCTCCCCTGTGGGGATGGTAAAGCGAAATTCCGACCCCTCTCCCACCACACTGGTGACGGAGATGGTACCGCCGTGAAGTTCTACCAATCTTTTGGTGATGGTGAGTCCAAGACCGGTACCGCCCACTTTACGGGTGGAAGAGCTGTCCACTTGATGAAAGCGTTCAAAGATGAGACTCAAATCCTTGGCAGGAATTCCCACCCCACTATCCTTGATGGCAAATTCAACCATGCCGGAGGTACGGCGGGTAGTGATGGCAATCTGACCTTGTTCGGTAAACTTGATGGCATTGCCCACCAGATTGAGAAGAATTTGTTTGAGGCGAACATAGTCGGCCAGCAGGGGTTCACCACCGCACGCCACCACCAGGGCAATCCCCTTTTCAGAGGCTTTCATGCTTAAGCCCCGCACCAGGCTATCCACCACTTGATCGGCCACCAGTCGTTCCAGGGAGAGGGTCAGTTTACCGGCTTCAATCTTGGAGATATCCAGAAGATCGGTGATTAATGTGAGCAAGTGTTCACCATTGCGTTTCATTTCCAGCGACATTTGGCCAATTTTACTTAACAACCGTGCCAAATCTTCCCGCACTTCCGGCTGGGCTTCCAGGTGAGTGAGCAGTTTTTTGGCAAGAGGAAGTTTTTGCGCAGGTTCCACCAGCAGGGGGAGGTAGCCCAGAATGACGGTGAGGGGGGTACGCAATTCATGGCTCATCATGTTGAGAAACTCAGATTTGGCCTGATTGGCGGACTCGGCAATCTCTTTGGCTTTCAGGAGATCCATGGCCGCCATTTTGTGACGGATACCCAGGGCGAGTTCGTTGGCAATGGCACCCAAAATGGAAAAAACCATCTCGGAGAGGGGCTGACGGGAAAACATGCCCAAAACCCCCACCAATTGCCCATCGGCCACCAGGGGATGACCGGCAAAGGCCACCATGCCCTCTTGTTTGGCCCACTCTTGTTGGGAAACACGAGGATCCCCAACCACCTGATTGGTCATGTGGGGAGTACGGGTTGCGGCGATTTGGCCAATCTTGAAAGCTCCCAAAGGTATGCGGCCATGTTCGCCATTCAAGTGAGTATAAATGCCAGCACTGGCATGCAGGTAGAGTGTTTGATCTTCCGGGTTGAAAAGCCAGACACGGACAAAAGCCACCCGCAGTTCGTTGACGAGAATGTTACAACAGGCCCGCAACATTTCGGAAAGGTCCATAGGCTGAATCAGGATGGTCCCTACGGAGGCCCGCAAACGCATCAGGTGGAGGTGTTCCTGGATCAGGGCCTGGGAATTTTTTTGTTCGGTAATATCCACCACCGAACCGACAAACAAATGCTCTTCTGATAGTTTGGCCTCCCCCACCGACAGCAGCATGGGGAAGGTTTGTCCATTTTGCCGTAGTCCCACCACCTCGCGTCCGACGCCAATCACTTTTGGCTTGCCGGTACGCAAATAGTTACCCAAAAACTGGTCATGGTCCGAATGATAAGGTTCCGGCATCAGACAATTGACATTTTTCCCAATGACCTCCTGGGAGGGGTAGCCAAATATTTTTTCTGCAGCGGGATTATAGGATTGGATAGTCCCTTTTTGGTCGATAACGATCATACCGGTAACCGCCACCTCCAGGACCACCCGGGAGCGTTCTTCGCTGGCAGAGAGGTCTGAGGTCATGGCGGTGGCCAACACCAAAGCGCGATTGCGGGAGGTGACCAGGCTTTGAACAAGGGCAAAGAGCAACAGACTGGAAAGCAATCCCGCCAGGAGGACCAGATTGGATTTATCCCGGTCCAGACCATCTTCAAAAGCAGGCGTGGCAATAAATTCCAAGGTCCAGGTTTGGTGGGCGATGCGCACATGCTGCACCTGGCGAAACTTAGAGGAGTAATGCTGTCCTTTATGTTTTCGGTGGGAGTCATACATGAGTGCCTGGGGATCAACTTCCACCCCATCATAGATATGAAGAGAGACCAGGGAAAATTTATTACCGAGAATCCCTTCCATAAGATCATTCATGCGAAAGGGGGCATAGACAAATCCTACAATGGCTTTTTGGCGTTCTTCAACGGTTTCAACTGGCATGCCCGATTTATAAACCGGCACATAAAGCAAGGTTCCGGCTTGCGGTTCTGTTTGATCTTCCTGCACCAGGGTCACCTTGCCAGACAAGGCGGCCTGGCCGCTGTCACGTGCAAAGGACATGGCTTTCCTGCGCACCGCCTCGCTGAACATGTCAAAACCAAAGGCCCGCAGATTGCGTTTTTCAAAGGGTTCCAGATAGATGATGGAAGAATAGATATCCCGTTTGCCTTCGGGTCGCACCGAATAATTGGGGAAGCCCTCCCCCCGAATCCGGGCAACGTGCTGTTCCAATTCGGATGGTTGTATAAAGATGGTCCATCCCATTCCCTGAATACCAGGGTAGAGTTCACCAAGACCCAGCCCTTTAACAAAAACTTTCCATTCCTCCCGGGTAACATCCTGGGAGGCATTCATAAAAGACACACCACTTTGCAGGGCCTGTTGATAATCCACCATGCGATTGCTGATGGCAGCGGTGTGTTCCATGATCTGGTTAGAAAATTGATGTTCTGCGTGTACCCGACTGTTTTGTTCTGTCAGTTGCCAGGAAAACCAGGTAATCAATAAAGAAGGGAATAAGACGAGCCAGGGCGTCCCCTTGGAGAGAAGCTGGGAAAGGAAGGGTCGTTCGGCATGATCCATGCAGAGTCTTTCAGAAAAAGTTAATCAATTCAATCATCGTCCAGATTATGTCTCTTTCCCATATCCTCGATTTTTAGCAGTTCGATTTCAAAGATCAAGGTGCTGTCAGGACCGATGATGAGACCGGCCCCGGTGCTACCGTAAGCGATTTCCGGTGGGATGACAAAGCGAAATTTACTGCCTTCCGCCATGAGCTGGACACCCTCCCGCCAACCGGAGATGACTTCCAGTAAATTGAAGGAGAGGGGTTCGCCTCTGGCGTAGGAGGAGTCGAATTCAGCCCCATTGACCAAGGTTCCCCGATAGTGAACCTGCACCCGACTGCTATAGGAGGGTTTCTGACCATTTCCCTGGTGGAGGACTTCATACTGCAGGCCGCTGTGGAGGGTGGTGACACCGGGACGTTGGCCGTTTTCCTTGCGGTAGGCGTCTCCCCGTTGACGATGGTAAGCGGCTTTTTTGCGTCCGAGAAAGAAATTGACCAGCATGATCTGCAACTTGCTGAAAAAACCGCTCATGGCATCCGTCCTTGACGAAATCGTGAATGTACTCTACCAACTGGGAGCAGAGTAGCAGAAAAAGGTTCTGCAAATCAAACATAAGGTTAAGGCGAAACGGACATTATCACACCGGTTGGGGGGTGGAAGGACACATGTCACACTCTGGAATGCTGAAATAGAGATAGGAGAGGATCTCCTCATCGGAAGCGTCCAGAGAGAGGCCTTTATGGTCCAAATAGGGTACCCATTCGGGATTTTGCCGCAGTTTGAACCGATCTTCGATTAAATCCAGAAAGGCCAAGGGTGGGCATTTCCACAGAAGCCCCCGATGAATGGTGGGACAACGGGCCACACAGGCCTTCCAACTGGCCTCGGCATCTCCATCCCGATAGGGACGCATGTTCATGCCCTCCCCCTGGTAGGTGCGGGAGAAGTCTTCTTTTTTACCCCGATAGAAGGCCAGGAAGATACCGAGTTCATTGCATTTTTGCTGGATGGTAACCATGTCCGCATCCTTTTCCTCGCCATTGGGATAGTCGTGGAGGGAGATGTGGAGGGCGGTACCGGTCTTGGCCAGGGTGGTGTAGATATCCGGGTGGCGATGGAGGAAAAAGCCGTTACTCACCAGGGAGCGTTTGGACTGGGGCCAAAGTTCGGCCACCAGTTGGATATAGTCGCAGAGTTGGGGGTTGAGGGCGGGTTCGCCGCCGACGATGCGGAACATACAGGGATAGATACGTTG
>JADFXB010000069.1:0-6156 GCA_015233935.1 Magnetococcales bacterium
ATGACAGCCGATGAGCTGGAGTTATATGACAAAGCCGGGATCGCCATCACCGATGCACGAGGTCGTGTCGAACTGGCAAGGGAGGAAGGGGAGCGGAAAGCGAGCAGAAAGGTGCGCAGAAAGGCAAACGGGAAGGCCATGCCGAAATGCTTCTCGAACTCATTGAAGAACGTTTTGGTTCCGTGCCCGACTGGGTTCCCCCCAAGCTTGCCGAAGCCGACTTGGAAACCCTGAAAGCGTGGAGCAAGAAAATTTTTCGTGCCACAACAATGGAAGAAATATTTCAATAGAAGGATGGGCAACGCCATCCACTTGCCAAATAAAAACGGCGTTTATCCACCAGGGATAAACGCCGCCAAAAAACATCGCTTAGCAAACCTCAAGTACGCTGCATCTCCTGCATGGCCTCAGTAACCATACGATTGGCATCCGCCTTGGTTACTGTGCGAGAAATAAGCTTTTTGGTAGCCATAATCGTCATGTCCACCACAGCAGCCTGCACCTCTGCCATGGCCTGCCGCTTGGCTTGTTCAATCTCGGCAAGGGCCGCCGAACGCTTGGTGGACAATTCATCTTCCAACTGCTGAATCATCCGATCCCGCTGACGATTGGCATCCTGCTTGGCTTCTTCAATGATCCGCCCGGCATTTTCATTGGCTGCCTTCAGCTCATGACGATACTTCTGCAACTCCATCTGCGCCTCTTCCCGCATCCGCGCAGCACTGGCCAAATCTTCCTCAATCTGCTTGCTCCGCGCATCCAATACATCCGTGACAGCAGGAACAACATACTTCTTGAGCAGGACGACCAAAATGACAAAGGAAACCACTGCCCAGAAACCCTGAGAAGCAAAACTCGAGGAGTCAAACTGGGGCACGCCCCCACCAGCAGCAGCATGTTGAGCAGCAGTCGCGTAGGCATTGGATATCATGGAAGACTCCTATGGTGTCTCTAACGGTTCAAACCTCACCTGCTTACACTTCTCCCCGCCAATAACAACACCGGAAGAAAGAAGAATAGGCCGGAGAAACGGTAACCGGATTCGATCAGGATTTACCCATGATGATGAAGGCGATAACCAAACCGTAGAGGGCGATGGCTTCCACAAAGGCCACACCAATCCACAGGTATTTGGTCAGCTTGGGTTCAGCACCAGGTTGACGGGCCACAGCTTCGATGGTCTTACCAAACAGGTAACCCAGACCAACACCAGAACCGGCGAAGCCAGCAGCGGACAGACCCATACCAATCAAGGATGCAGCACTATTCTCCATGGTTTTCTAAGCTCCTCAGGACAGTCAACATTGTGTGTTGTAGGTTCGATAATCAGTGCATATGGATGGCGTCGTTGATGTAGACGCAGGTGAGCACAGTGAAAATGTAAGCCTGGATGGCCCCAATGAACAACTCCGCCCCACTGATGAGAATGGCAAAGCTGAACGGCAACCAAGAACCAAACCAAGGCAAACTGACCGTGAAAAACAACATGGTGGCAATGATGGTGTGACCCGCCGTCATGTTGGCAAAAAGACGAACCGAAAGTGAAACAGGCCGCGCCAGATAAGAGATCAACTCAATGGGAACAATCAACGGCAATAAAACCGCTGGCACCCCACTGGGAACAAAAAAGTGGAAAAAGTGCAACCCATGACGAATAAACCCAATGGCCGTGGAAATGATGAAAACCGCCATGGCCAAGGTACCCGTAACGATGATCTGCGAGGTGGGGGTGAACGAAAAAGGAATCAATCCCAACCAGTTGCAGAACAGCACAAAGAAGAACAAGGAAAGAATATATGGGAAAAATTTCTCCCCTTCCTTGCCAATGGTCTCTTTCACGATTCCATAGACAAATCCATACAACATTTCACCCATGCTCTGGGCACGACCAGGAACCAGCGAAGGGGTGCCAAAACAAAAACGAAAAAACCCGTAAGCAGCCGCAACCGCCAGCCACATCCAAATCACCGAATTGGAAATGGAGAGATCCACCCCAAAAATATGGATCGGGATGATAGGCTCCACCGTAAAATGGTGTAATGGATCCAGTTTTGGTGCTCCGGCTTCGGCGGCGAAGGCTTCGGTGATCATCGCAATTGGGGCTCCATGCTTGAGAGATGGCAGGTGACAAACGCTCTGATTATCTTGTTTGCGGTGGCTCTTTGTCCAGGGGTGCTGTTGAAGGCCGTGCAAACATTTCCGGGTTGGCCGCCCGAAAAACATTCAAAAATCCAGCAATCACACCAAACAGAAAAAAAATGGCCTTGCACCAGGGATCACTTCCCAACCATTGATCCAGTCCATAGCCTATGCCAAAACCGATCAACGTGGCAGCAACCATCTCCGTGGCCATGGTAATGGCTTTGGAAGACCCTTGGTGTAGATTTTCGTCCTCTGATTTGCCGGAGGATGGAAGTTGGTTGTCAGACACATTTCCCCCCGAACGACGCATGCTAAAAAAAAGATTTGTGCCTGTCAACACGTGGAATAGAGGAAGACCATATTCTTTTTTATACACTATCTTGCATGTATAATCGAGTATCCAATCCCGCCTTGCCACAGCGTTGTTATAACAATCTTATTTTTTCGGATCAAGCCCAAATTCAAGAATTTTTTTACGAAGGGTGTTGCGGTTGATTCCCAGCATAATAGCGGCCTTCACCTGATTGCCCCGAGTTTCCCGTAAAACCCGCTGAATCAGGGGCGGTTCCACCTGATTGAGAATGGTATCATACAAATTGGTGGTATCCAAACCGTTGAGGGTTGCAAAAAAACGGTCCAATTCATTCATCACCGCCAGTTGCAGAGGATTTTCGGGAGCGATATCACCTGACGCCGATGAACTGGAAGGAGATGATGCCATACTGGCAGCGGGCGTGGCCGGTTTACGACTGGGCAATTCTGGATGGTCGTGACGCACCACCCCATCGGGAACCAGAACCATCAAACGACGAATTAAGTTTTCCAGCTCCCGCACATTACCAGGCCAATCCCAGGCCAGCAACTTGTCCATGGCCTGTGGATCCAGTCGTTTGAGGGGAATATTCAACTCTTTGGCCGTCTTGGCAATAAAATAATCGGCCAACAAAGGAATATCCTCCCGCCGGGAGCGCAAGGAAGGAACATGCAGGGGAATGACATTCAAACGATAGAAAAGGTCTTCCCGGAAACGACCCGCAGCGATGGCAGCCGGCAAATCCTGGTGGGTGGCGGCAATAATGCGCACGTTGGCGGGGAGAATTTCCGCTCCACCCACCCTGGTATAGGTGCCATCCTGCAACACCCGCAGCAGTCGGGTTTGCGCCTCCATGGGCATGTCGCCAATTTCATCCAGAAACAGGGCACCCCCCTGTGCCCGCTCAAAATGGCCATGACGACGGGAAACCGCCCCGGTAAAGGCTCCCTTTTCATGGCCAAAAAGTTCGCTCTCGATCAATTCACGGGGAATGGCAGCCATGTTGATGGCCACAAAGGGACCAGAACGACGGGGACTATAGGCATGAACCGCCCGCGCCACCAACTCCTTGCCCGTCCCCGACTCCCCATGAATCAAAACCGTCATCTCCGAATGGGCCAGCCGCCCGATGGTGCGGAACAACTCCTGCATGGCCAGGGAAGAACCAATGATGCCCCCGAAACGCTCCATGTCCATGGGATGCTCGCCACTGGGGCGGGTACGCTCCATGGCCCTTCTGGCCAAATCAACCACCTGATTGATATCAAAAGGTTTGGGCAAATATTCAAAGGCTCCCCGCTCAAAAGCCTGTACCGCATTCAACAAGGTGCTCTGCGCCGTGATCACAATCACCGGCAGATTGGGGTGGGAAGACTTGATGGTTTTTAAAAGATCCAACCCGGAACCCGTGGGCATGACAATATCGGTAATCACCAGATCGGCCCCGTGGTGGCTCAAATGATCCAACAGGGAGCGTCCATCCACAAAGCTTTTGGCCTGCATTCCAGCCCGCCGCAAAGCCTGTTCCAGAACAAAGCGTACAGCTTGATCATCATCAGCGATTAAAACAGTACCGTTGCTGGTGGAAGTCATGACGGCTTTCTCCATGGAATAAGACACGGGTTAATCCAGGCTTGGGAGAGGAAGAAAAATTCGGAAAATGGTTTGACCAGGTTGACTGTCCAATTCAATCAATCCCCCATGGTCATGCACAATTTTTTGGCAAATGGATAAGCCAAGACCAGAGCCACCAGCCTTGGTGGTGACGAAGGGCATAAAAATGCGCTGTCGCAACTCCCAGGGAATGCCTGGTCCATTATCACGAATTTCAATGGTGACATGACGTTTGCGACGACCATGTTCCAGACGCATTTGACTGGCCATGCGGGTATGCACCCGCACCTCTCCCTTTTCCCCTACCGCCTCCCTGGCATTTTTCACCAAATTCAGGAAGAGCTGCACCAATTGGTCCCAATGGCCTGTCAACAGGGGCAAGGAGGGATCATAATCCCGTACCGGTAAGGGCGGAGAATAGCCGCACAAACGCAGCACATGGTCCAACACCTCGTGAATGTTGATCTCCTGCTGACCAGGCGGGGAGGTATCCGCCAGCCCCAACAGGCTGTCCAACAGACGGCTGACCCGATCCACCTCGGTTTGAATGAGATTAAGACACTCCTTGCCAGAAGGGGAAAGAACCTCACTCTCCAGGAGTTGCCCCGCCCCGCGAATGCCGGAAAGGGGATTTTTCACTTCATGGGCCACCGCGAGAGCCAGACTGCTCAAGGAGTCCAGGGTTTGGGAGAGACGCTCTCCCTCTTCCAGTTTTTCCGCCGATCCCACCTCTTCCAAATGCAAAATCACCCCCACCGGTTCGCCCTCTCCTTCCAGCAGGGGGGCCGCCGTGATGGAAACCGACAGGTTGATTCCAGGGGAAGGATTCAACTGGGCATTTCGGGAGCGACAGACTGTCACCAGTCGCAGGGCACGCTCCATGAGATCGATGGCCACCGGATGACCTGGCAAAAGCTGGCTGATGCGATTGCCCAACAAATGACGGCGGGGTTTGCCCATCATTCTTTCGGCGGTTGCATTGACCAGGCGAACCACTCCCTCCCGGTCGGCGGCCAGGATACCGGTGGGCAGATTGTCCATCAGGGCAGTGGGGGAAAAAGAGTCGCTCATAAGGCCATCTCCGCAATGGAGCAGGAAGCGGTACGAAAAAATTGACTGGCCAATTGACGGGTAATCTCACCGTTGGGGGAGTGGTTGACCTCTTCACGAAAACGGGCCGCCCCAACAATGCCACGTCCATACCAGGAAAGATGCTTGCGGGCCATCAGGTTACCGGTACGTGGTCCATAATGGTCCAGCATATGGTCAAGGTGGAAAAGGACGGTTTGATATCGCTCCTCCACATCGGGTTCCGGCAAACTTTCCCCATGTTCCAGATAATGTTTCACCTGTTGAAAGAGCCAGGGGCGTCCCAGGGCACCGCGTCCAATCATCAGGCCATCCACACCGGAAATTTCCAACATGTGTTTGGCCTCTTGCGGGGTGGTGATATCCCCATTGCCAATCACCGGAATGGAGACCGCTGCCTTGATGCGACCGATGGCCTGCCAGTCCGCCTTGCCCTGATACATTTGGGCACGGGTGCGACCGTGTACCGCAATCCAACGCACCCCCGCTGCCTGGGCAATGCGGGCGATGGTCTCCCCATTCAACTGGTTATTGTCCCAACCCAGACGCATTTTCACCGTCACCGGCACCTGCACCGCCTTGGTCACCGCCTCCAGGATGCGTCCCACCAACTCTTCATCCTTCATGAGGGCAGCCCCTGCCCAGGTATTGACAATTTTTTTAACCGGGCACCCCATATTGATATCAATGGCATCCGCACCCAATTCCACATTCATGCGGGCAGCATCGGCCATAATCTGGGGGTCCCCTCCGGCAATCTGCACCACCAGCGGGGCCTCCACCCCTTCACTGCTGGCCATGCGTTTGGTGCGCAAAGAGTTGCGTACCATGGCCTGGGAGGAGATCATTTCCGAAACCAGCAAGTCTGCCCCATACCGCCTGGCCTGCAAGCGAAAAGGTAGATCCGTGATCCCCGCCATGGGGGCCAACGCCAGCAGGGGTCTGCCGCCCGCCAGTGAGCCAAATGGGTGGGGTAATGTCAGTTCCTTGGTTTCTGT
>JADFXB010000069.1:6165-17225 GCA_015233935.1 Magnetococcales bacterium
CTGCCGCCCGCCAGTGAGCCAAATGGGTGGGGTAATGTCAGTTCCTTGGTTTCTGTCATGGAGAGGGGTACAGTATGGGTTAGAACGGTGGCTTGATCACTGTTTAAAAATTGAGCAAAAGTAACCTTTTTTTTGCCGTTTAGCAACCTTCCCTGAAACATCTTCCCAGATTGCTGGTAAAATATGCAGCTTAGTCATGCTGAATTCATGTTGGGTGCGGTTTCGCCCCAACAATTTCCCAAAGAGGGGTTGCCGGAAATTGCCTTTGCCGGGCGATCCAATGCGGGCAAATCCACCCTGCTCAACCGTCTGCTCAACCGTAAACGACTGGCAAGGGTTAGTCGCACCCCGGGGTGTACCCGTGAAATCAACTTTTTCCGGGTGGATGGGCAATGGATTTTGGCCGATCTGCCAGGCTACGGCTATGCCAAGGTCCCCGGCAGCCAGCGGGAGAGCTGGAACCAGGTTTTGGACCTCTATTTTGCCAAACGGCGCGAGTTGCGGGCGGTGATCCTGTTGCTGGATATCCGACGCGGGGTGACCGAGTTGGATCAGCGCATGTTGACCCTTCTGGGACAAAACGGTCTGCCCTATGTGCCGGTGGCCTCCAAAACCGATAAACTGGCCTCCAATCCCCGGCGGGCCGCCTTGCAGGAGATGAACCAGCAACTGGCCGCTTTCCGGGGCAATCTGCTTGCGGCACCCCTGGCCTGTTCCTCTCTGTCGGGAGAGGGGTTTCAGGAGCTGCGCCAGCATGTGATGCAAATACTCTCGCCACCCCCCCATCAGGAGGGTCCATGCCCACCCGCTTGACCATCGCCACCCAGCGTCCTCAGCAATTGCTGGACATTACCGCCCAGGTGTCCCAATGGTTGACCATCTGCGGAAAAAGGGAGGGCATTCTGCACCTGTTTGTCCCCCACACCACGGCGGGCATCACCTTGAACGAAAATTGTGATCCCGATGTGATGCGGGATATCTTGACCACCCTGGAAAAGCTGATACCCACCCATGGAGATTATCGACATGGGGAGGGCAACAGCCACGCCCATCTCAAATCCACCCTCACCGGCCATCAGGTAGCCATCCCGTTTGCCAATGGGCAATTGTTGCTGGGGCGTTGGCAGGGCATCTACTTTGCCGAGTTTGATGGTCCCCGCCAGCGTGAACTCATTCTTCATGTGGTGTAATGGCCATGGATGGCCAGATGATATGTCGCCTCTCCCGCCTGAATCAGCAGGTGGTGGTGGTGGACCAGGGACCCATTCGACTTCTGCATTTTGACAGTCGCCTGGTGCAAAGCCGCATGGATTTGCGGGAACCGGGCCGTTTGCTGGCCGAATATACCAAACGAATGCTGGTGGGGCTGGCAGGGGTCAACCAGGTGAAGCGGGTTCTGCTGGTGGGTTTGGGAGGCGGCAGTCTGGCCCGTTTTTTCCACCATCATTTTCCCTCCTGCCAGGTGGAAGCGGTGGAACCCAACCCGTTGGTCATTCAGGTGGCGAGGGATTATTTTTTCCCGCCTGGCTGGTTCTTTCCCCTGGTTCATCAGCAAGATGGTTTGACATTTATAAAACAGGCTCCATTGTCCCTCTTTCGGGATTATGACCTGATTTTTGTGGATGTCTTCACCGACACCGGCATGGCCCCACCGGTTTTTTCCACAGATTTTTTTCAGGGATGTCTGGGACGGCTGGCGGCGGGTGGGGTGGTGATGGTGAATTTGGGAACTTCCAACCAGGAGGATTATCGTCAGGCTTTGGGCGTTATGCTGCATGCCTTTGGCGACTCCCTGCATCTGTTGAAGGTGGTGGGAACCGGCAATGTGATTGGGGTGGCGGGTCGCACCTCCTGGTCCGCCTTGAGCAGGGAGAGGGTTTATCGCTTGCAAAGGCAACTGGACATACCCTTGGCGGATTATTTGCTGGATTTGCAGCCTGTCCGGCAAACCAACCTGCTCTGGAGATGGATGCAAGCCTGGAAACGGAGAACATTTCACGGTGGGGCAGACTCCTAAGCGAAAAGAGCCTTTGACACCATGGGCAGATATCCCTAAACTGTCTCCTCTTCTTTGCGCGGTTAGCTCAGGTGGATAGAGCGTTGGCCTCCGAAGCCAAAGGCCGCAGGTTCGAGTCCTGCACCGCGCACCATTCATAATTGCACTACCGCACCTCCTGCTCCTCCAGGAATCTCCCCCCCACCCGATAGTGAATGGCCTCCGCCAAATGCTCCAATTGAATGGCCTCCGATCCAGACAAATCGGCAATGGTGCGGGCTACCCGTAAAATGCGATGATAGGTGCGGGCGGAAAAACCCATGCGACGGGAGGCCTGCAACAACATGTCCTGACTCATGCCATCCAGAACAGTCACCCGGTTCAAATCATTGCCCTCCATATCGGCATTCAGACGGCCATTGCCATTGCGCCGTAACTGAATTTCACGGGCCGCCACCACCCGCTTACGCACTTGCGCCGAACTCTCCCCGGATGGCAACTCCCCCAATTTTTCAAAGGGAACCGGCGGAACCTCCACATGGAGATCGATACGATCCAGCAAAGGACCAGACAGACGGGCACGATAGCGTTCAATCTGATAACCAGAGCAGCGGCACATGTGCATGGAATCCCCAAAATGGCCGCACGGACAGGGGTTGCAAGCTGCAACCAGTTGAAAACGGGCAGGAAAGGTCACTGAGCCAGCGGCACGGGCCACCGTCACCACCCCCGCTTCCAACGGCTCTCGCAAGACCTCCAAAACCGGACGACCAAACTCAGGAATTTCATCCAGAAAGAGCACGCCCCGGTGGGCCATGCTCACCTCCCCTGGTCGGGGGGTGCTGCCGCCACCAATCAGGGAGACCTGGGAGGCGGTATGGTGGGGGGTGCGAAAAGGACGTTGGCAAACAACAGGACGCTCCCCGGTCAGCTTGCCCACCACCGAATAGATGGCGGTCACCTCCAACGCCTCGCTCAAGGTCATGGGGGGCAGTAAATCGGGCAGGCAACGGGCCAGCAGGGTTTTACCGGAACCGGGTGGGCCGCTCATGATCATGTTGTGACCACCGGCAGCCACCACCTCCAGGGCGCGTTTGGCATACTCCTGGCCCCGCACATCCACCAAATCCCGGCTTGCCACCTGCTGTTCAGTCAACCAGCCATGCCAGTCCACCTTGTCCACCAGGGGCCAGACAGAGCTGCCATTGATGGCATTCACCAACTCGCTTAAAGTGGTGGCCGCCGCAATGTTGATATCTGGCACCAAAGCGGCTTCGCTGCCGTTGGCGTAAGGAACCACCAGGGTTTCAATGCCCCGCTCCCGTGCAAAAAGGGCGGCAGGCAGGCAACCGGGAACCGGTTTGATGCGCCCATCCAGGGCCAGTTCCCCCATGAACAGACGGTTTTCCAGATGATGAGGGGGGATTTGTCCCATGGCTGCCAACACACCCAACGCCATGGGCAAATCATATCCCCCACCATCCTTGGGCAGATCGGCAGGGGCCAGATTGATGGTGATGCGGCGAGAAGGGAGGGCGTAGCCGGAATTTTGCAAGGCAGAACGCACCCGCTCCTTGGCCTCCCGCACCGTGGCCTCCGGCAGACCCACCACGTTGAAGGTGGGAAGGCCGCGACTCATATCCACTTCCACCTCCACCAACCGGGCGGCCACACCGGTCAAGGCCACTGTATCCACCCGTTTGGACATGTCCCCCCCATTCAACCAACACAATAATTTTTACAGATGATTGACCAAGGCCTCCACCGCCAGAAGTTCCACCTGACCAGTCCGGCTTTTCAATTCCACCTTGCCCTCTTTCAGGCTGCGTCCTCCCACCAAAACCCGTTTGGGAATGCCCAATAAATCCGCATCCTTGAACTTGACCCCCGGTCGTTCATCCCGATCATCCAACAAGACTTCCAATCCCTTCTGCCGCAGCTCCTGATAATATCTTTCCGCCAGTTTGGCCGCCTCCTCTTCGTTGGAATTGAGCAGGACAATTTCCACATCAAACGGGGCCAATCCAGGGGGCCAGACAATGCCGTTGGCATCATGATTTTGTTCGATGGCTGCAGCGACAATGCGGGAGACACCAATGCCATAACAGCCCATGATCACCGTGGTCTCACCCCCATCCTTATCCTGGACGGTTACGCCCATGGCCTGGGAATATTTTTTACCCAGTTTAAAGACGTGGCCCACCTCGATACCCCGATCCAGGGCCAGTTGTCCTTCCTGACAACGGGGGCAGGGATCCCCGGCCTCCACATTGCTCAAATCGGCAAAACGCACCGCTGCCACATCCCGTTGCCAGTTCAACCCGGTAAAGTGATAGCCCGCCTCGTTGGCCCCGCAAACCAGGGACTCCTGATGGCGCAGGCTTTCATCCATCCAGATGGGCAGATCCATGTTGACCGGTCCCAGATAACCCACCGGCCAGCGATTGGCCCGCTCTCCTTCCAACAGGCGAATTTCTCCCCCGGCCAGGGCATGTTTGGCCTTTACCTCATTGAGGGTGTGATCCCCCCGCAAGACCAACAGGAAGGCCCCCTGATCATTTTCCACCAGCATGCTCTTGGCAATACGGTTGGCGGGAACCTGCAACAGTTGGCTTACCTCGGCAATGGTGGTGGTGTCGGGCGTGGCCACTTTGGTCAAGGCTTCTGCTGGCAGGGTGGGCAGGCTGCGATTGGCGGCAGTGGCCTTTTCCAGGTTGGCGGCATAGTCGCAACGGTTGCAGGAGGCGATGGTATCCTCCCCCGATTCAGCCAACACGTGGAATTCATGGGAGTGGGCACCGCCAATGGCTCCGGTATCCGCCTCCACCGCCCGATAACGCAGGCCACAACGATCAAAAATACGCTGATAGGCGGCAAACATGCTCTGATAGGAAGCGTCCAGCCCCGCCTCATCCACATCGAAGGAGTAGGCATCCTTCATGATAAATTCTCTTCCCCGCATCACCCCGAAGCGGGGACGAATTTCATCCCGAAATTTGGTTTGAATCTGGTAAAAATTCACCGGCAATTGACGATAGGAACGAATTTCCCGCCGTACCAGATCGGTGATCACCTCTTCATGGGTGGGACCGAAGCAGAAGGGGCGATCATGGCGATCCTTGAAGCGCAACAGCTCCTTGCCATAAAAATCCCAACGCCCCGACTCCTGCCAAAGTTCCGCAGGTTGCACGGCGGGCATCAAGACTTCCTGGGCACCTGCCCCGTCCATCTCCTGGCGGACAATGTTGGCCACCCGGTTTAACACCTTCAAACCCAGGGGTAGCCAAGTATAAATACCCATGCTCAACTGGCGGATTAAACCTGCCCGCAACATGAGCTTGTGGGAGATTACCCGTGCCTCGTTGGGGTCTTCCTTGAGGGTGGGGATTAAACTGCGGGAAAAGCGCATGATGTCCTACCTTCCTTGTCTCTCTCAATGAGGGCATAGGCGGAATGGTTGTGGATGGATTCAAAATTTTCCGAGGTCACCCGAAACCAGCGAATACGGGGATCGGCCAATAAATCAGCCGCCACCCCTCTCACCATATCTTCCACAAAGCGGGGATTGTCATAGGCCTTTTCGGTGACCGCCTTTTCATCGGGCCTTTTGAGGACTGGATAGAGTTCGCAGGAGGCATTTTTTTCCACCCACTCAATCACCTCCTCGATCCAGACAAATTGTTTAAAGCGCACATCCACCGCCACATGGGAACGTTGATTGTGGGCACCCCGTTCGGAAATTTCCTTGGAGCAGGGGCACAAGGTGGTGACCGGGACCACCACCCCCAGGGTCATGTGAAAACGATCCCCCCGCATGCCAGCGACAAAACGAACCTGATAGTCCATCATGGCCGCCGCTTTGGAAACCGGGGCCTCCTTGCGGATGAAGTAGGGAAACTGCAATTCGATATGGGCCTCTTCCGCCGACAACCTCTGTTGAATATGCCGCAACAGTTCGGGCAAGCTTTCCACCGAAATGGCCCGTTTGTGTTCTGCCAACACCTCCAGAAAACGGGACATGTGGGTGCCTTTGAACTGATGGGGCAGATTGACATACATGTTGACCGAGGCGATGGTATGCTGAATGCCTTCCCGGCGGTCCTTGACCACAATGGGATAGCGGATATCCTTCACCCCCACCTTGTCGATGGCCAGTTGCCGGTCATCCCAGCCCCCTTGCACATCGGTCAGTTCCACATCCGTACTCAAACCATCCATGCCGAACCTCATTCCTGCAATTCTTCAAAGTGCTGCATTTCTATCAACCCATGGGATATGGTAGACTGATTAATCAGCCGTTGTAAACTCGTCATGGGGTGAAAGAATGTTGCAAAAGATAGGCATCATCACCAAAAGACCCGACCAGCGCGCCTTGCAAGCGACTGCCCGTTTGGTAGAGTGGTTGAATCAGCAAGGCAAGTCGGTCACCGTGGTGGAAGACATTGCCATCGCCGCCCACATTCCTGGACAACAGGCCAGGCGACAAAGCCAGGATAACCTGCCAGAAGGAATGGATCTGGTGGTGGTGATTGGTGGCGATGGCACCTTCATTGCCGCTGCCCGCGCTGTGGGACATCGCCGGGTGCCCATTCTGGGCGTCAACATGGGACGGCTGGGATTTCTCACCGAAGTTCCCGTGGAAGAAATGTTTGCCACCCTGGAAAAGGTGATGCAGGGCGAGTTTCATATCGAAGAGCGGACCACCCTGGAAGTGTCAGTCATACGTCATGAACTGGTCCAAAATCAGAGCCGGGTGCTCAACGATGCGGTGGTGCACAAGGGAACTCTCGCCCGCATGATGGAATATAATGTCACCATCGATAACCAGTTTGTCTTTTCCAGTCGGGCGGATGGTCTCATCGTGGCCACGCCCACCGGTTCCACCGCCTATGCCCTGTCGGCAGGTGGACCCATCATCCACCCGGCCCTGGATGCCCTGCTGTTGACCCCCATTTGCCCTCACACCCTGACCAACCGTCCCATTGTGGTGCCCGGCGCGGTGGAAATTTCCATTACTCTCACCTCCGATGATTCCAATCGTCTCCTGACCCTGGATGGTCAAAGCGGCGTACAACTGGAGAGTGAGGATCGCATCGTCATCCAACGTTCCCAGTATTCTTTGCTGGTGATGCATCCCAACACCCGCAACTACTATGAAATTTTGCGTACCAAACTACTATGGGGAGAGCGGGCAGGGGAAGTTCCCCTGGTCTGTAAACCATAATGCTGCAACGCCTGCAAATCGACAATATCGCCTTGATCATCCGGCAGGAGTTACAACTACAGCCTGGATTGACGGTCATTACCGGGGAAACCGGGGCGGGCAAATCCATGATTTTGGATGCCCTCAACCTGGTCTTGGGGGAACGGGCAGACAGCGGCTTGTTGCGACAGGGGAGCGAGCAGGCAACGGTGCAATCCACCTTTTATCTGGCCTCCGACCATCCTTTGCACCAATGGTTGCAGGAACGGGAAATGCCTGCGGAGGAGGAACTCTTTCTGCGGCGGGTGATCACCAGTGGCGGACGCAGCCGGGCCTTTGTCAATGAGGTGGCGGTTCCCTTGAATGTGTTGAAACAGGCTGGTGATCTCCTGGTGGACATTCACGGCCAGCACGATCACCAATCCCTGTTGGACAGCCACTCCCACCTGGCCATCCTGGATGCCTATGCCGGTTGTACCTCCCTGGCCACGTCGGTACGGGAGGCCTGGCAGCATTGGCAGGATGCACAGAATGCCCTGGAGACCTTACGCAAAAAGGCTGCGGATGCCGAATCCCGTCGCACCTTTCTTGCCTATCAGGTGGAAGAGCTGGAAAAAGTGGCGGTGCAACCCGGTGAGTTGCAGGAGCTGGAAAATCAACGGGGGCGGCAGGCCCATGCCGACCGGTTGGCGCAGACGGTGGACCACGCCCTGGAAGCCCTCCATCATGGCCGCTCTTCCGCCATCACTCTCGTCCATCAGGCGGCTGGGGAGCTGGAAGGGGTAGCCAATCTGGATGCCGCCCTGCAAACCCTGGCCGCCGCCTTGCGCTCCCTTCACTATGAACTGGATGATGTAGCCGAAAGATTGGTCCACTATCGATCTGGTCTGGAGAGTGATCCTTTGCTCCTGGAACAAATGGATGAGCGCATCGCCCAAATTCGCCTGCTGGCCCGTAAACACCGCCGCCAGGCCGATGAGCTGCCCATTCTTTTAGAGGAGTGGCGCAACGAATTGAATTTGCTGGACGACTTTGATTCCCTGGAAGTAAAATTACAAAGGGAACTAAAGAATGCCCGTCGCGTCTATGATGAACAGGCAACAGAACTTTCCAAGGCTCGACAGGTGGCCGCTTTGGGGCTGCAAAAAGAGGTGGAAGAGCAATTGCGGGAGCTGTACATGGCCAACACCCGCTTTGCCGTCTCCCTCACCCCTTTGACGGGAGAACCCCGTGCCAGCGGAATGGAAGGGGTGGCCTTGTTGGTGAGTGCCAATCCTGGCGAACCGTTAAAACCCATGCGCCAGGTGGCCTCGGGTGGGGAACTCTCCCGCATCATGTTGGCATTGCGTTCGGTGCTGGCCGATGCCGCTCCCATTGCCACCTTGATTTTTGATGAGGTGGACGCCGGGGTAGGGGGGCGGGTGGCGGATGCCATCGGGGCCAAGCTTGCCCGGATCGCCCAGCAAGGCAAACAGGTTATCGCCATTACCCATTTGCCCCAAGTGGCGGCACGGGGGGCGCACCACTGGCGGGTGGAAAAACAGGTGAACGGTCAACAAACCCAGGTGACCATCTCTGTTTTGAACCAAGAGGAACGGGTGGAAGAGTTGGCCCGCATGCTGGCGGGGGAAACCATCACCCGTCCCGCCAGAGAGCAGGCAGAAGAGTTGTTACGCATGGCCCGCTGAACTACGGCAACAAGGATCGGAAGGTTTTATGGACATTCAATATCTTGGTAATTCGGCCCACCTGCCCGCCCTCTATGAGGCGATGGACGATATTCCCGGCCTGTTTCTGGCGATTCATCTCCACGCCTGGCACTATCCTGAAGGCGTTGGTCAGGTCAAGTTGCGGGTGGAAATTCATCAAGGGCAACCCCAGCCAGGGGAATCTTTGGTGGGGGTGGGATATGTGTCCAGTGGTGAGGAGCATGTGCATCATTGGACCGGAACCTCTCCTCTTGCCCAGGCTTTGTTGGATGGACTCTTCACCCACGAAGAAATTCATGCCATCATGACCCGTGCGGCCAAACAGGCCCTGAATGCAGACAAGCCGGAGACGGAAGAGAAAAAGAGAAAGATTCCCTTGAAGTTTATTCGTCAATTCAAGGACAAACTTTATTGAAACCCAGGCAGGCAAGAGAAGAATGAGCCATACCTCCCACGAGCGGGAAACCGCTACGATTACAAGGTCCGAGAGCGAGACCAAAGAGCCTCCCTTGTTCAAGGTGCTGATTCTCAACGACGATTTCACACCCATGGACTTTGTGGTCAACGTTCTGATGAAATTTTTCCAAAAATCGGAAGAAGAGGCCACCCGTATCATGTTACAAGTTCATTACCAGGGATCGGGGATTTGTGGTATCTTTACCCGTGACGTGGCGGAAACCAAGGTGACCCAGGTTAACCAGTTTTCCCGCAGCAACGGTCATCCCCTCAAGTGTCAGTTGGAGCTTTAGTTGAAGCAAGAGGATGGACAATGATCAGTAAAAATCTGGAACAGTCCCTCAATCAGGCATTACGCTTTGCCCAGGTAAGGCGGCATCAATATGCCATGGTGGAGCATCTGCTTCTCTCCCTGTTGGAAAATCCTGAAGTCTCCGATGTGTTGGTGGCTTGCGGCTGTGACATGCACAAGCTGGCCAACGATCTGGAAGGTTTTTTGGAGGGCCACGCCCCCAAGGTTCCCGATAAATCCTCCCATTTTGAGATCACCCCCACCTTGGGTTTTCAACGGGTGATTCAACGGGCGGTCTACCAGGTGCAGGCATCGGGCAAGACGGTGGTGACCGGAGGCTTCGTCTTGGTGGCCATTTATGGGGAGAAGGATTCCCACGCGGTCTATTTCCTGGAAAACCAGGGCATCTCCCGCCTGGATGTGCAATCCATCCTCGCCCATGGTGGCGAAGAGGACAGACCCCTGCCACCGCCAAGTGCCGATGAAGAGGAGAGCGAACTTCCCCGCTCCCCCAAAAACGATCCCTTGGCCGCCTATACCGTCAACTTGAACGAAAAGGCCAAACAGGGGGATATCGATCCTCTCATCGGGCGGGAGGATGAATTGACCCGCACCTTGCAGGTTCTTTGCCGTCGCCGCAAAAACAATCCCTTGTTTGTAGGGGATGCGGGGGTGGGCAAGACCCATCTGGCGGAAGGTCTGGCCTTGCGCATTGTGGCGGGTGAGGTCCCCGATTTATTGCAGGAGAGCGTCATCTACTCCCTGGATATGGGTTCCCTGTTGGCAGGGACCAAATTCAGAGGGGATTTCGAGGCCCGCTTGAAAGGGGTTTTCAATGCCCTGAAAAAACAAAACGGGGCCATCCTTTTCATCGATGAAATCCACACGGTGATCGGGGCTGGCTCCACCAGTGGCAGCACCATGGATGCTTCCAATCTGTTGAAACCTCTCCTGGCCTCCGGGGATATGCGCTGTATCGGCTCCACCACCTATGAAGAATTTCGTGGGGCCTTTGAGAAAGATCGTGCCCTCTCCCGTCGTTTCCAGAAGATCGACATTCCCGAACCCTCCCTGGAAGATACGGTCAAGATACTCAACGGTTTGAAATCCCGTTATGAAGAGCACCATGGCATCCACTACACCGCCCCGGCCATTCGGGCGGCGGTGGAACTCTCCGCCCGTCATATCAACGACCGTAAACATCCCGACTCGGCCATCGATGTGATCGACGAAGCGGGCGCGGCGGTACGTCTGGCACCGGTCAACCGGCGCAAAAAACAGATTGGTGTCAAAGAGGTGGAAGGTATTGTCGCTCGCATGGCCCGCATTCCTCCCCGTTCGGTCTCCCAGGATGATCGGGAGTCCCTGCGCAATCTGGACAGCAACCTGAAGCTCACCCTGTTT
>JADFXB010000006.1 GCA_015233935.1 Magnetococcales bacterium
AGACTGTCCAAGTCAATGACCGTCTGCTCCTCGTTGGGTTTGCAAGGCAGGGAACGCCCCGCTTTTTCCAACGATTCAAAGAAATGGATATCACTGCTCTCCAGTTTTTTTAGGTCCAGCACCGTCAACCAGGTTTCCCCCTCATCGGAAATGGGAAGGATGGCATAGGTATCCTCCTTGCTCCACCAAATATGGGATGGCACCGGATATTTTGCCCAACCCGCATCCAGCACCTGGCCTTTTTCCAAATCCAATAAATACTGGAACCAGCATAAATTATCCGGGGAAGGGACGGGTTCACAGGCAATCAGCAAGGCAAACCTGCCGGAGGGACTGCTGGCGGATATTTTCACCGACGAAGGCGCACCGGCCTTGCCAGCACTGTCAGTCACCTTAATGGCAGGTTGCATAGGTTTGCCATTTACAGACAGGGTGCCATTCTTAGCCAAAGCAACTCCAGAAGAAACCGACTGCCCCGCCTTCACCTCGGTCCAGGGCGTCTCAAACCTGGTATTGTTGCTCTCCTCAATGGTGGCAAGACTCCTTTCCCCATCCCCGGCATTCACGAGAGTCGAAAAAAGACCCACGACCAATACAAACACACCAAAGATTAATTTTCCCAATTTCATGATGCATGTTCCCTGAGAAGAAAATTCATAAGCATAGGATTGGGTTTACTCCTTCTCCTGCAACTTTCTGGCTGTCTGGCCGATGGCCTTCAGCAAATCCTGCTTTTTGATGGGTTTGATCAAATGACCATCACACCCGGCTGTGAGACTCTCGCTCATGCTGCTCATGGAGGCATGGGCACTCAAGGCCAGGATGATAACAGGAGGACGCTGTTCTTCCTCCTCCCACTGACGAATTTGTCGGGTGGCGGCATAGCCGTCCAGAATGGGCATTTGAATGTCCATCAACACAAGATCAAACGTCTCCTCTTTGATCCGTGCCACAGCTTCAAACCCATCCTTGACCATCACCAAGGTATGGGGGGTTTTCTTTAAATATACCTGGAAGAGAACCTGATTATCCAAAGAATCTTCTGCCAGCAGAATACGCAAACCGGGGACCGTTTCCAAACAGAGGGATTCCTCCTCCTCTGGTTGCATGGAATGCTTGGCAGCCAGTCGAACCGGCAGGGTAAAATAAAAAGTACTCCCCTCCCCCAGCACACTGTTGACCCTAATCTCTCCACCCATAAGTTCTACCAGCTTGCGGGAGATGGCCAGCCCCAGACCGGTTCCACCATAACGACGATTGATCCCTGCCTCCGCCTGGGTGAACTGTTCAAAGATACGCTGTAAATGATCAGGAGCAATACCTATCCCCGTATCCCTCACCGCAAATAATAAAAATTCTTCTTTTTGCGGATCCCTCTGCAAGGTGACCGTAATCCTTCCCTGTTCTGTAAATTTGATGGCATTGCCTATTAAATTGACCAATATCTGACGAACACGCCCATCATCCCCCAGGATGGCTTTGGGAAGGCTTCCAGACACATCCATTTGCAATAAAAGGCCTTTCTGCTCAGCACTCAACTGCATTAAATGCACCGTTTCCGTCACCATCATGGTGGGGGAGAAGGGCAGATCCACCAGGGCGAAATGACCAGACTCAATGCGGGAAAAGTCCAATACATCGTTGATGATGGCCAAGAGTGCCCCACCCGAACGATGCATCATTTCCACATAATGGCGTTGCTCCTGGTTCAGGTCGGTGTCCAGCAGAACACTGCTCATCCCCAAAACCACATTCATGGGGGTACGAATTTCGTGGCTCATGGCGGAGAGAAATTCACTCTTGGCACGAGATGCGAACTCGGCCTGCTCCTTGGCCAGGCGCAACTCCTCCTCCTCCTGTTTTCGCTTGGTGATGTCGGTGGAGATGCCACAGACTGCGTAAGGAATATTGTCCCCATCCCGTAACGTAAACTTGACGGATATGTAGAAGTGCATACCATCTTCATGGGGAACTTGTTCGTCGGTCTGAATCGGCTGATTGGATTGCAAGGCCCATTGGTCATTGGCACGAACATGACTGGCCACCTCTGCCGGAAATAGATCATAATCGTTTTTGCCCTGTATCTCCTGATTGGTGATGGCAAACAACTCTTCAAACCGGCGATTGATGAACAAATAACGGCCTTGTAAATCTTTGATAAAAACCACCAGTGAGGTGTTTTCCAGAATAGAGCGCAACCGCTCCTCGCTGTTTCGCAACTCCTTGTGGGCCTGATGGAGTTCCTCTTCCGCCTTTTTGCGCTGGGTAATATCCCGGGCGATGCCATCGATGGCCAGCAGGTGACCATGATCGTCATAACATGGGGTATTGCGAATTTCAGTCCATAACAGGGATTGATCTTTACGAATCCATCGCAACACCACCGGCTCGTCAAAACTTTCCTCAATGTTCTCTAATATACGTCGGTCATCAGGATGGATTAATTTATATCCCAGTTGGGGGTTGGCATAATGCTCTTCCGGGGTGTAGCCTGTAAGTTTGGTGGCTGAAGGACTGACATATTCAAAGCCGGGAGGATTCAACCTGTAGCGAAAAATGATATCCTGTGCCCGTTCGGAGAGAAGACGAAAACGGGTTTCACTCTCAAAAAGGGCCTTTTCCACCTGCTTGCGCCGGGTAATGTTTTCCATGGCAATCAGGAAAAAGTGCTCTTCCGCGCTGATTTCCCCAATCAGGGTGAAGGTCATACTCCCCCACAAAAAGCCACCTTTTGGATTGGGAAAACGGGTCTCCGTTTGAAAGGAAAGTATTTCACCCTGCCGCAATCTTTGCATTTGGGACAAAATGGGGGGAATGTCCGCTGGATGAATGATATCTATAAGCTTTTTCCCCACCAGCGTACCACCATCACACTCCAGTATGGCACAAAAGGCATGGTTGCTTTCCAAAATGGCCCCATTTAAGGCCACCCGCACCATGCCCACCCCCACATGATCCACCATGGCACGAAACTTGGCTTCACTCTGCTGCAAACGTAACAGGGTCCACTCCTGCTCCTGCCGCAAACGGTACAAGTCCAAAAACACCTGCACTTTGGAGAGCAGAATTCTCTCGTCAAAAGGCTTTTCCAGATAATCCACCCCACCCGACTCATAACCACGCAATAAATGACGTGGATCCTTGTAGGCCGCAGTCAGAAAAATAATGGGAATGTGGGAGGTTTGTTTGACCCCCCGCACCATCTCAGCCATTTCATAGCCATCCATCTCCGGCATATCCACATCCAATAGAATGAGGGCCACCGGCTCCGCCAACACTATTTCCAGTCCCTTGGGGGCAGAATCCGCCACTAAAATCTCCACCTGCAAATGAGCCAGCAGTTGTCGCATGGCATGCAGGTTGGCAGGACGATCATCCACCACCAATATTTTGGTCAAAGGATGGTTCATAACTGAGACCTCTCTTGCGGGTGCACAGTTCGTTTAACAAGAGTTTCCATAAGATGGCTGCACAGGGTATCCAAAGAGACCGGCTTGGCCAGATAGCCATCCGCCCCAGCAGCAAGACATTTTTCCCGATCACCTGCCATGGCCATGGCGGTCACGGCAATCACCACCAAATGTTTAAACCGCTCATCCCCACGAATTTTCTCCAGGGTGGCAAAGCCATCCATATGGGGCATGCGCATATCCAATAAAACTGCATCAATCTCCGGGTGGGACTCCAGCTCTTTCAGTGCTCTAATCCCATCAGCAGCCAGGATAATTTTTTCTACCCTTGTTTGCATTCCTTTGGCCAAGGTAAAGGCCGCCCGCATGTCATCGTCCACCACCAACAAGGTGATGGGTTGACCATGCAAGGTTAACAAAGGCACCAGTTCCGGTTCAGGGGTGGTGACAGGAGGTGGCAGGGGTGGTGATGGTTCTTCCGCTTGCCGGGCAGGTAACCATTGGCGCAGGGCCAATAACAGGTGCTCAATATTCACAGGCTTGGACAAATAACCATTGGCCCCCACCTCCAGACAACGCAGGCGGTCACCCGACATGGCCTTGGCCGTCAAAGCAATAATGGGCAGTTCTGCCCACTGGGCATTTTGCCGAATGGCCTGAATAGTCTGAAAACCATCCATCACCGGCATCATGATATCCATAAAGACGATATCAATGTGGGGAAAATCGTTGAGACATTTTAAAGCCTGCTCCCCATTGTCCGCACTTTTCACCTCTTTTACCAAATCGGCCAGGATGGTTTGCAAAGCAAAGCGATTGCGTGCATCGTCATCCACCACCAACACCGTGGCCCAAGGGGCGCGAAAATCCACCAGCGGGGTTTGGGTCTCCTGCTTGAATCCAACAGGCAACGGCAGTTCAGGCAGGAACAGGGTAAACGTGCTGCCCACTCCCAACTGACTGGTCACCTGAATCTCCCCCTGTAACAGGTGGGCAAACTTACGGGAGATGGAAAGCCCCAATCCGGTCCCACCAAACTTGCGACTTGTGGCCCCATCCACCTGATGAAAGGTCTCAAATACCTGCCCCAGTTGATTGGCCGGAATGCCAATGCCACTGTCGGTCACCGCAAAGGCAATCACCTGCTGGCGCGGTAAAGGGAAGGGACAATTGCCCTGGGGACGAAACAAATGAAGGGCCACTTCCCCCTTTTCCGTAAACTTGATGGCATTGGCCAGTAAATTGCGCAACACCTGCTCCACCTTGGCCCCATCGGTAATAAAGGCGGCTGGCAAGTCTGCGGCCATGGATAGGGTAAGGGTCAACCCCTTGCTGTCGGCCAAAGGACGAAATTGTTCCTCCAACTCTGCCATGAAGCGGTTTAGGTTGACCACCTCCGGCAATAGTTCCATGCGTCCTGCCTCAATCTTGGAAAGATCCAGAACCTGGTTGATCAAGTTCAACAAGTCCATGCCACTGTCATAAATCACCCGCGCAGAATCCCTTTGATCGAGCGTGAGATTTTTTGCTTTGGTCAAGAGCTGGGAGAGAATTAATAAACTGTTGAGCGGGGTACGCAGTTCATGGGACATGTTGGCCAAAAATTCCGACTTGGCCCGATTGGCGGTTTCGGCAGCTTGTCTGGCTGCCACCATGGCCTCTTCCATCTCTTTGCGAATACTCACATCCCGCAAGATCCCCGCCATTCCCTGCACCGTGCCATCCTCCCCTGTTTGCAAGGCGGCATAAACCTCCAGCCAGAGAATTTTGCCCGACTTGTGCACCGCCATGAATTCATCCCGAAAGGTCTCTTTACGCCCTCTCATCAACTGTTGAAAATCCACCAGGGCACGGTGATGTTCTGAAGATTGAATAAAGGTGGTCCATTTTTTCCCCAGGGTATCTTCCACCCCATGGCCACTTATCTCTTGCCAGGCTGCATTGAGAAAGGTCCAATGGCCCAAAGCATCGGTCTGAAAGATCACATCCTTGACATTTTCCACCATAATTCGGTAGTGGGATTCCGCCTTGTTCAACTGGGCCGCCATGGATTGCGCCCGCTTTTCCACCCGATCCTTTTGCCCGGACAAAGCAAGGACGATAAAAAATAACAGAAGATCCACCGTCATCCCCATAAAGGCCACAATCAGGGATTGATGACTCTCCATCTCCTTTTCAAAAGAGGCGCGACTACTAAATGTGACCAACCAGGTACGCCCTGGCAGATCCATTAAACTGGTGGTCGTATAACGGGAGCGATGCGGAGTGGCTAAGTTTTCCTTGTCAACAGAACTATAAAGCAGGCCCGATTCATGAACTTCCGTACCATCATGAATGGCAAAATCCAAATCCGGAATCCCATGCCCCAACATACCCCGCATCAAATCTCGAATGCGAAAGGGGCTATAGACAAAACCCGACAGGGCGAGTCGCCTTTCCTGTACGGTGTTGGTTGGATAGCCATGTTTATAAACCGGTAAGTACATCAAAAACCCAAACTGCACATCCTTGTTGGTCTCCTGTACCAGGGTGACCCGTCCGGACAAAGCTGGCAAACCGCTGTCTCTCGCCTGTTCCATGGCGGAACGGCGAACCTCCTCCGAAAACATGTCAAAGCCAAAGGCTCGCAGATTGCGCCCCTTGAAAGGCTCCAAATAGATAATAGAGCTGTAGACAGGCCGTTCCCCCGGCGGACGTACAGAGAAATTGAGGAACCCCTCCTCCCGAATTTTTCGTACCAGGGGTAGTTTTTCCTCGGGAGGAAACATGAGGGAAAATCCCATGCCCTGAATGCCGGGCCAGAAGGTGTCCAGTTGCAAGGTGGTCACATAATTATGCCAATCCTGGCGGGTGACCAGGGTGCTGGCATTGAATAATCCCACCCCACCCCGCAAAACCTGTTCATACTCCCGCATGCGCTTGTAAATGGCGATCCTGGCCTCTTCCACCTTGAAGGCAAAACGATCCTTGGCCCGCTCCTCGACGGAAACATTGGAAATATGCCACGCCAGAATGGTGAGCAAAATAGAAATGGCCAGAATGATCCAGGCGGTGACCTTGTTGTGCAAATATTCCAAAGGAGAAACTGGCACCGCCGACCCACGGCTCTTGAGCAAATACGCCAGACGCCGTCCCACCCACCAGAATAAGCCCGCCAAGGGCAACAAGAAAAGCCACCCAAGCTTATACCAATCTTGATTGGTTGCCTTTTTATCCAACCCA
This sequence comes from Magnetococcales bacterium, assembly GCA_015233935.1. Taxonomy (GTDB): domain Bacteria; phylum Pseudomonadota; class Magnetococcia; order Magnetococcales; family JADFXB01; genus JADFXB01. The sequence continues at coordinate 6,633 of JADFXB010000006.1, forward strand.
TACCAACGTTGATAAGACTCCCGATACTGGGGAGTATGAACAATTTCCTGCAACGCCTGATCCATTTTTGATTTCAACAGGGCGTTGTCTTTGCGGACCATCATTCCCCGTGGCATCTCCAACAGGGGTTTTCCCACCGGCTTGATGGCATCCCCCAATCCCATACTGGCAGCCTTATTCAGCACCACCCCATGGGGTGCGACAAAAACATCCACCGCCCCTTTCACCAACTGAAACAAAGCCGTTTCCATATTGATGGCAGGAATGAGATTGATGTGGGAATTATTTTCCAGCTTGAGAAAGGCTGCCCCCTGGCGAATGGCCGCCACCCGCAGACCACTTAACTGGTCACATCCACCCACCTGTTGGTTGGATTGAACCACAAAACAGGATACCGCAATGGTTTCCACCGGTTCAGAAAAAATAAATTCCTTTTCCCAACGTGGAGCCATGGCCATGGCAGGCATCAAATCCGCCTCTTTATTACGTACTGCGGCGGCTGCATCCTCCCAATTTTCCACCACCTGATAATGAATTTTCCACCCCAACTTGTCGGCTACCTGGTCCAAAATTTCGATGGCCAATCCACCAGGATTGTTCTTTTCATCCAGTTGATATAAAGGTGGAAAATCACGCAGAACCACCGCCGTCATATTACGACGCGGAAAGGATTCCTCACTCCATACCGGAGTTCCTTCCCACAAAAATAACATCAGGGAAATAAAACCAATATGTAATAACAAGTTCTTTTTCATAGAAAATCTCTCGTCCGTGCTTCCAGCCGCACCCCTATTTGCAAGCACGTTACCACACCCTGCAAAACGAGTAATCCACTTTTTTTGATCATGGAAAAATCTGGCAGATAAGAGCTGTGTGTGACCCAAAATGAAAAAATTTGCGTCCTGCACTTGACAATGGCAAACGGGTGCTTAGATTAGCACTCGCCGGGAGTGAGTGCTTGGCACTCTCCGGCAATGAGTGCTAAATCCCTTTTTGCCTGGCAAAAGGCTTCAGTTTCAATGTCTCTTGAGAGATGGGAGGAAGTTTGAGGTATGAAAACGAAAATCCGTCCGTTGCATGACCGTGTGATCGTCAAACGTCTGGAATCGGAAGAAAAGACCGCCTCCGGCATCATCATTCCCGATACGGCCAAAGAAAAACCCATTCAGGGTGAAGTAATTGCCGTGGGTAAGGGTGCTGTCAAGGAAGATGGTTCGGTGCGCCCCTTGGAAGTGAAGGCGGGTGATCGGGTCCTGTTCGGCAAATATTCCGGGACCGAAGTCAAACTGGATGGTCAAGAGCTGTTGATCCTCCGGGAGTCGGACATCATGGGTATTGTGGAATAATACCTGTTTGGCATCTTCATCCAACGGAACATCTAGTCAATCGAGGACAACATGGCTGCAAAAGAAGTGAAATTCGGCGAATCCGCCCGTGGTAAGATGCTGGAAGGCGTCAATATTCTGGCCAATGCGGTGAAGGTGACCCTGGGTCCCAAAGGCCGCAACGTTGTATTGGACAAATCCTGGGGTGCCCCCCGCGTCACCAAAGACGGCGTGAGCGTGGCCAAGGAGATCGAACTGGAAGATAAATTCCAGAACATGGGTGCCCAGATGCTGCGTGAAGTGGCATCCAAGACCGCCGATGTGGCAGGCGACGGCACCACCACCGCCACCGTGCTGGCCCAGGCCATCATTCGTGAAGGCATGAAAGCGGTTGCCGCTGGCATGAACCCCATGGATCTGAAACGGGGCATCGATGCCGCCGTGGAAGCCGCCGTGGTTGAACTGAAGAGCCTCTCCAAAGAAGTGACCAGCCGGGAAGAGATCTCCCAGGTGGCCACCATCTCCTCCAATGCCGACCACGAAGTGGGCCGCATGATTGCCGACGCCATGGATAAAGTGGGCAAAAATGGCGTGATCACCGTGGAAGAAGCCAAAGGCATGGAAACCACCCTGGAAGTGGTGGAAGGCATGCAGTTTGACCGTGGTTACCTCTCCCCCTACTTCGTCACCAATGCAGAAAAAATGCAGGCGGTGATGGATGATCCCTACATCCTGTTGGTGGAGAAGAAAATTTCCTCCCTGCAACAGATACTGCCGGTATTGGAAAGCGTTCTGCAAACCAGCCGTCCTTTGTTGATCATCGCTGAAGATGTGGAGGGCGAAGCCCTGGCCACTCTGGTGGTCAACCGTCTGCGCGGTGGACTGAAAGTTTGTGCCGTCAAAGCCCCCGGCTTTGGTGATCGTCGCAAGGCCATGCTGGAAGATATCGCCATCCTGACCGGCGGTACGGTGGCCTCCGAAGATTTGGGTGTCAAACTGGAAAATGTCACCCTGGACATGCTGGGCCGCGCCAAATCGGTGCTGGTGGACAAAGAAGATACCACCATCGTGGATGGTTATGGCGATTCCGAAGCCATCAAAGCCCGTGAAAACCAGATCAAAGCCCAGATCGAAGAGACCACCTCCGATTATGATCGGGAAAAATTGCAGGAGCGTCTGGCCAAACTGGCCGGTGGCGTTGCCGTGATCAAAGTGGGCGGTGCCACGGAAGTGGAAGTGAAAGAGCGCAAAGACCGTGTGGACGATGCCCTGCACGCCACCCGCGCCGCTGTGGAAGAGGGTGTGGTTCCCGGTGGTGGCGTAGCCCTGCTGCGCGCCAAGAAATCCCTTGGCAAACTGATTGAGACCATCACCAATGCCGATCAGAAGGTGGGTGTGCGCATTGTCATGCGGGCCGCTGAAGAACCCATGCGCATCATCGCAGAAAACGCTGGTGTGGAAGGCTCCGTGGCCGTTGCCAAAATTATCGACAACGACAATCCCAACTTTGGCTTCGATGCCTCCAGCGATGAGTATGCCGATCTCACCGCCCGTGGCGTCATCGATCCCACCAAAGTGGTGCGTCATGCCCTGCAATCCGCCTCCTCCGTGGCCGGTCTGATGATCACCACCGAGGCCATGGTGGCCGAACTGCCCAAGAAAGATGCCCCCGCTCCTGGCGGTGGTGGCGGTATGGGCGGCATGGGTGGCATGGATATGTAATTCCCGCCCAACAGTCGTCTTGGTCGGTAAAATGATGAAACACCCGGTAGGGACCCCTGCCGGGTGTTTCTTTTTGCAGAAGGTTGGTTTATAGTGACCACCGGTACTTGTTTTCTTTAGACCTGGAGTCTGGCAAACATGGAATATCTCAATCTTATCCCCATTGGGGCACTGGTTTATTGGGTGGTGACCTCCTTCCTGGCCGCCAAACCCCACGATCAACCAGATATCTATTTTCAAACCGTTCGCATCAAAACCAACCGTAAAGGGTGTAACTTTTTCGGGGTGCCCTATCCCGATCCCGAATCCTGATACCCTCCACAGGGAGATGTGACCATGGCAAAAAAGCGTATTGGTGTGGTTTTGGCCGGCTGCGGCGTTTACGACGGCGCGGAAATTCATGAAGCCACCCTGACTCTCTATTTTCTCGACCGGGCCGGAGCAGAATGGGTGGCCATGGCCCCCAATATCGACCAACACCATGTGGTGGATCATTTAACCGGCCAGGTGGTGGAAGAACATCGTAACGTGCTGGCCGAAGCCGCCCGTATCGCCCGTGGTAAAATACGTGACCTGGCAGAAGTCCGCGCCAGCGAACTGGATGGCCTGATCATGCCCGGCGGTTTCGGAGTGGCAAAAAACCTCTCTTCCATCGCCTTTAACGGCGCGGAAGCAGAAGTCAATCCCGACCTGGCTGTCCTGTTGCGGGATATGCATCGCCTGAATAAACCCATTGGTGCCATCTGTATCTCCCCCGCCGTGGTCTCCCGTGTTTTCGCCCAAATGGGTGTTACCGTCACCATCGGCTGCGATCCAGGAACCATCTCCGCCATTGAGGCCATGGGCAATCGTCACCAAACCAGCCCAGCCGACGGCATCGTCCTGGATGAAGATAAACGGGTGGTCTCCACCCCAGCCTACATGTGCGGTTCCGGTATCGCCGAAGTGGGCCGAGGGATCGAAAAACTGGTCAGCCGGGTGCTGGAGTTGGCCAACTAGCATTACAGGCAGGAAGGGATGCCACCATGATGGGACGGATGATCTTCGCCGACAGCGAACACTCGGCGGATATGTTCTACGCCACCCGTTTTTTTGTACCCGATCCCTTCCTTTTCGTGCAAGAACCCTCCGGGACCCGCCATGTGGTGATCTCCGCCCTGGAGATCGACCGGGCCAGACGGGTGGCCAAAGTGGAGCAAGTCCACGACCTGGCGGCTGTCAAACAACGATTCAAGGATGCCTTCCCCCTGCAAGAAGCAGGGGAGGCAGACCTGATCGCCTTTTTCCTCAAAGAACTCTCCCTTTCCACCCTGGAAGTACCCGCTGATTTTCCTCTTGCCATCGCCGATGCCCTGCGGACGAAAGGTCTCTCCCTGGCAGCGGCGCAAGGGACCTTCTGGCCTCAACGGGCATTCAAACAACCCGATGAAGTCGAGGCCATTCGCCAGGCTTTGGCAATTACCGGTCAGGGAATGATGGCAGGCATCGAGATAATCCGCTCCTCCCAAATCGGTTCGGATGGTCTTTTGTACCTGGCTGGCGAACCCTTGACCAGTGAACGGGTGCGGGGAGAAATCGACGCCACCTTGGCCCGCCTGGGGGCCATGCCACAGCACACCATTGTAGCAGGTGGGCAACAAGGTTCCGATCCCCACGAGGCAGGCTACGGTCCCCTTGCAGCCCACACCTCCATTATCCTGGATGTCTTTCCCCGCATCGGCGCAAGCGGCTACTATGGGGATATGACCCGTACAGTCTGTCGCGGCACCCCTTCGGAACGTCTGGCCGCCGCCTGGCAGGCTGTCATGGAAGCCCAAAATTTGGCTTTCCAAAAAATCAAGGCCAAGGCATCGGGCTTGACCATCCATCAAGAATTGGTGAACTTATTGACCCAACGAGGCTTTCCCACCGCCATTGGTGTTGATGGTCGCCAAGGGGGATTTTTCCACGGCACCGGCCATGGTTTGGGCCTGGAAATTCACGAAGCCCCCCGCATCGGGGCCAGAGATCACACCCTGGAAGAAGGCCATGTGGTGACCGTGGAACCCGGACTGTACTATCCCGATATGGGCGGCGTGCGCCTGGAAGATGTGGTGTTGGTCACTGCCAATGGATGTGAAAATTTGACCCGCGTGCCAAAATTTTTTCTCCTCTAACGTGGTCCTTGACTTTTTCCTCCGTATATTAGAAATTGCTACTTTTCGACATACACGATCCCAGCCCGCTTGCGGGCCTATAAAATGACCCAACCCCACTGGCAAAAGTTTTCGCTGCAAGGAGTGTGCAATGGCCGATTCTTTGGAAGAGATGTTCGTCGCGACCCGTATCAAACGTCGTTTGCAGGTTCCAGAAGGTGCCCTGTTCACCACCGATGGTGAGCACATCTATCGTTTGGTCAGCCAAAACGGCGATCAACGGGAGATCACCGTTGCCCCCATCTCCCTGGAGAATGGCGAACTGGTGGATGGCCCCCAAGAAAACCTCTATAAATATGGTGAGATGGTCTACCTGGTGGAAGAAGGCAGCGACGAAGACGAGGAAGAATAATCCTCACTCCCCAAGCAGCTTGCATGATTCAAACAGCCCTTTCGTCCAGTTGGTGACGAAAGGGCTGTTTGTTTGTCAGACATTGACGAAAATTTATCAAAGCTTTACCCTCTCCTGAGTAGTTGTCCTTTCGCCCCATGGGTTACCTTCCGTGCGTGAATTTTTGCAAAATCATGTTTTTGCCAACATGACCTTCGTTCTGGTTCTGGTCATCGGTTTTCTTGCCTATGGCATGATGCCCCGGCAAAAAGATCCCGACATGAATTTCAACTGGATCAGTATCGTCACCGTGCTGCCCGCAGCCACGGCAGAGGATGTGGAACGCCTGGTGACCGATCCGTTGGAACAAGGACTGGAAAAGGTTCAGGATATCCGCTTTGTGGCTTCCAAGAGTCGGGAAGGGGTCTCCTCCATCCTGGTCCGCTTTTTGGAGATGGATGAGCGCACCTATGATCGACGCATTGCCGATCTGCGGCGTGAATTACGCAACAAGGAAGCGGAACTGCCCGCCGAAGCCAAAGATCCCATGATCATGGAGATCACCAGCTCCAACGGATTTCCCACAGCGGTGCTGGCGGTGCAGGGGGAAGAAGATGATGAAAATTTACGCAATCAGGCACGGCGCATCAAGCGGGATATTGAACGCCTGAAAGGGGTGGATCAGGTTCTCAAGATTGGTCTCTCCGACCCGGAACTGCAAGTTCGTTTGTTGCCGGAAAATCTGCCGGGTTTGGGAATCACCCCGGATATGGTGGCGGATACGGTGGCGGCCCGTTTTCGGGATCAATCGGGTGGCTCCCTGCATGTGGGAGAGGAGAGTTGGCTGGTACGCATGGCGGGAACCACCGCCAATCCGGATCATTTGGCCAAATGGAAAATTGCCGGTCTGACAGGAGAAGTCACCCTGGATCGCATCGCCCAGGTGGTACGGGGGCGGGAAGAGGCGGAAGACTTGGCCCTGGTGGATGGCAAACCTGCCGTCTTGCTGAGCGTCAACAAACAGGCCCGGGCCAACGCCCTGGACTTGACCGACCGGCTGCGGGAATATCTGACGGAACAAAATCGCATCCAGCAGTCCACAGGGGTCAAACTGGTGCTGGTGGATGACCAGACCCATCAGGTGCGCCATGCCATCCAGGTGATGGAAAGCAACGCCATTTTTGGTTTGTTCATGGTCTTTTTCACCTCCTGGTTTTTTCTAGGCTCCCGCATTGCCCTGCTGGTGAGCCTTGGGGTGCCCTTTGCCCTGGCCGGAACCTTTGCCATCCTGTTCTTCATGGGGGAAACCCTCAATGTCATGGTGCTACTGGGGGTAGTGATCGTTCTGGGTATGCTGGTGGATGATGCGGTGGTCATCGTCGAATCCATCTCCCTGCGCTTGCAGGAAGGGGTGGAAACGGTGGCTGGAACAGTCATGGGGGTCAAAGAAGTTTTTGCCCCGGTCCTCTCCTCAGTCCTCACCACCATGGCCGCTTTTCTGCCCCTCATGTTGCTGCCAGGCATCCTGGGCAAGTTTATGCGGGTGATCCCCCTGGTGGTGACCCTCGGGTTGCTCATCAGCTTGGTGGAAGCCTTCTGGATGATGCCAGCCCATATCATTGCCATGAAACCTGACCTGTCGGAAAGTGGCTCACGTTTGCAAAAATGGCGTATGAAATTTTTGCGGCGTTTGCGCCATGGCTACACATTGATTTTATTAAGGGTTATGGGCAAACCCCGACTCTCCCTGGCAGCCTTCCTTGCCCCCTTGGGCATCGCCGTTTTTTTTGTGGCGTCGGGCGTCCTTAAAATGGACTTTTTCGCTGCCGATGCCTTCCCAGTCTTCTACGTCAATCTGGAAATGGCCAGCAGCAGTACTCTGGAGCACAGCCTTGTTCTCACCCGCCAGGTGGAAGAACGGGTCAAGAGTGTTTTGCAACCAGGGGAGTTGCGCCAGTCCGCCATCTATGCCGGTCAAATGATGACCGATACCGAACCCCTGTTTGGCAAACGCTATGGCCAGATCATGATCAGCCTGGAACCGGATGAAGCCAAACGCCGCCCGGTGGAGGAGATCATTGCGGCCATGCGTCAGTCGGTGGTCAACATGGCAGGTCCCAACCGGATCACCTTTTTGAAACTGGCCGGTGGTCCGCCGGTGACCAAACCCATCAACATCAAGGTGCGGGGCAACGACTATTCCGCCATTCTGGCAGCGGTGACCACCCTGAAATCCATTCTGGCCACCATGCCAGAGGTGAGTGACATTGAGGATAATTACAGTCACGGACGCGGGGAAATGACCTTGCATCTGGACGACGACGCCGCCAATCGGGCAGGCATCCATCCAGGACGCATTCTGCGCACCATTCGCCTGTTGGGGGATGGGGAAACCGTGGCGGAATTTCAGCATGGCGGGGAAAAGGTGGCAGTACGGGTCATGGGCCACAAACAGGAGATGGACAGCCTGGATCAGTTGCTGGCAGTGCCGGTGGCGGTGGGCAAGGGAGAATCCATTCCCTTGGGTCAATTGACCGTGGCCCAGGTAGGCCGGGGCATGGAGACCATCCATCATTATAATTTCCGGCGCACCGTCAGCGTGGAGGCGGAACTGGATAAAACCCGCCTGGACATTGTGGCTGCCAACAACCAAGTCCGCCGTGCCTGGAAAGAGGTAGCTCATTTGCACCCGGAGGTGAATCTGGATTTTTCCGGCATTCTGGACGATATCGAAGAGAGCATGGACCACATTACCACCCTCTTCATCTTTGGCGTGGGTCTGATGGCCATGATTTTAGGTGCCCAGTTTGTCAGCTATGGCCAGCCCCTCATGATCTTGATCTCGGTACCCATTGCCTTTACCGGTGTGGTGTTCGGACTATTACTGGCGGGTCACCCGTTGAGTCTCTACACCCTTTATGGGGTGGTGGCCTTGTCGGGCATTGCCGTCAACTCCGCCATCGTCCTCATCAGTGCAGCCAACGACCGGATCGCCTTGGGCATGAGTCGTCTGCATGCCGCCATCTTTGCCGCCCGTCGCCGCCTGGTATCCATTTTGATCACCTCCCTCACCACCATTGCGGGTCTTATGTCCCTGGCAACCGGTTTGGCGGGTAAATCCCTCATGTGGGGACCGGTGGCCACTGCCATTGTCTGGGGGTTGGGTTTTTCCACCCTGCTCACCCTCTTTCTCATGCCCCTTTTGTATGTCCTGGTCACCCGCAAAAAGAGAGAAGCGATTTAAACCTCTGCCCCCTGAACAGGAGATGCAATCAAGGCTATGTGTGGTTTCGTCGCCAATGTTGGCAGGGTCTGGGATTCGCTCCAGCGGGAAGCGGCCTTGCAGCGTCTTACCCACCGAGGACCGGATGCCAAAGGTCAATGGCAGGGAGAAGATGGAGTTTGGTTGGGCCATCGCCGCTTGTCCATTGTGGATCTCTCCGTGGATGGCAACCAGCCCTTATCCAATGAAGACAACTCTCTGATTCTGGTCTGCAATGGCGAAATCTACAATGCCCCTCCCCTGCGCCAGGAGTTACAAGAGGCCGGTCATCGCTTTCGCTCCAACAGCGACAATGAAGTGATTCTGCACGCCTATGAGTGCTGGGGCGAGGGCTGCCTGGAGCGTTTGCAGGGCATGTTTGCCTTTGCCTTGTGGAGCGTGCGGGAGAAAAAACTGTGGCTGGTGCGGGATCCCCTGGGGATGAAACCTTTGTACTATGCCCTGCTTGGCGACGCCCTGGTGGCGGCCTCGGAAAGCTGTGCCTTGCTGCCCTTTTTGGCGGGTGTTGAGCGACCCGATCCCATGGCTCTTGCCTCGGTCCTGACCTTGGGATATTTGCCCGCTCCCTTATCCATTTGGCAGGGGGTGGTCAAACTGGCGGCGGGACACACCCTGGTCTGGCAGGGTGGTGAGGCGGTGGTCAAGGGTTATTGGCAACCGGCAACCACCCTTTCGGTGGAAAAAGAATATGAATTTGAGAAGTGGCAGCAGCTTTTTCAGCAGGTGGTGAAGGATCATTTGCTGGCGGATGTGCCCATCTCCTTGTTTTTATCGGCAGGGTTGGATTCTTCTGCCTTGGCGGTGGCTCTCGCCCGTCAGGGTTATAAACTACCCTCCTTCACCATGGATTTTGTCAACTCTCCCCGCAACGAGGCCCCGGCAGCCCAGGTTTTGGCGGATCGTCTGGGCTTTCCCCACCATGGGGTGACCTTTTCCATTGAGGAAATGTATGGCTTGATGGCGGAGAGTGGTGGCTTGGATGAACCCTTGGGAACCAGCAGTACCATGCTGTATTTGGCCATGTGCAAACGGGCGGCGGCCCATGGCAAGGTGGTGTTGGGGGGAGATGGTGGGGATGAGGTGTTGGGTGGTTATACCTGGTATCGCAATCTGTATCCCCTGCCCACAGGCAGCCTGATGATGCGGAAGGCTTTGGCGAAAATGATCCAACGCCCGGTTCCCGCCATGGTGCGGAGTTGGGCTGCCTGGGCGTTTGCCCGTTCTTCGGTATTGCATCGCCATGCCTGGCGGATATTTCCCCGCTTTTTACCGGAGGAGGTGTCATGGCTCCTGTCTCCCATGGGAGTAACCCTGGATGATGAGGCCATGCTTTCCCCGTTGAGCCGTTATTTTGAGCCGCGCCTTCCTTTGACCCGTGCCTTGCAGCGGGTGGATCTTATGACCTATTGCTGCGATTACAACAACACCAGGGTGGACCGGGTGAGCATGGCCCATGGCTTGGAGGTGCGCCTGCCTTTTCTGGATCGCCGCTTGGTGGACTATCATCTTCCCCGTCCCTGGCAGCCAGAAGAGGAGAAATTTTCCAAACCTCTATTGCGTCAGTATTTAAAAGAGGAGGTAGCCCCGGAAATATTGCACCGTCCCAAGCAGGGTTTCAGCCATCGGGGCCATCCCCCGGACTGGCAAAAACTGCTGAACTTTATCGCCGACGGTGTCTGGGTTCGCAACCATTATTGGCATCCCCAATGGCAAAACCTGTTGTTACCAGGGGTTCCCTATCGGGAGGGACGCATTTGGACCTTGGCCATGGTAACCTGCTGGGGGAATCATTGGTTGGGGAATTCTGCGGGGAATCAAAACTTGACGATGCTGTAAATCCTGAGCGTTTGTTTAATGCAAGGCAAGTTCAGGGTACGCTTTGCGCTATAGGTTGAGATCGGGATGGATTTCAGTCAGGAACTGTCGTGGGGACAGAATGCGCACCGGACCACACAGAAGTGGCGGAAAATGTTTTTGGTTGCCGGTGATAATTGCATCAGCCTGGGCAGACATGGCTGTCCCCATGTAGATGGAATCAGCCTGGTCTGGAAGAGTAAAATTAAGAATTTGCGGCTCGATGAGCGTTCCATAGATGGATAAATAATCTAACAGATAATTACCTTTGCGCTGAATCTCTTGGGTTTGAAGATATCCCTTGCCCAAAGATTTGCGGATTTCATCCAATATTGCTTGGCAATAGTAAACTTGATGATCCGACAGAGCGTAATGGAAGACTAAACCACATACTTTGCTGCCCAAACTGGCAGAAATGAGGATATTGCAATCAATGACCAGCTTCATGGGAATGTTCAGCCTGTAGACGAGCTTCTGCCCGTGTTTCAGCTACAACTTGAATGGCAAGGTCCATGATCTCCTCTTCGGTCATGTTGGCAAACTTGCTATCTGGTGGAAGAGGTTTCTGCAATTCATCCAAAAGTTCCTTGAATGCCGCCTGCTTGGCCCCTTGACTGGCTGGACGCAACAAAATGCTGCCGCACTGAAAGGTTACCTCCAGGGCATCGCCGACGGCCACCGGTAGCTGTTCCCGAACGTCGTCTGGAATGACAACTTGATAATCTGTCCCCACCACCACCAGAGACATGTTTGCCTCCTGCCTCGAGAGGTTGAACCCTATAAACTTTCATACCATAAATATGATTAAGAAAGCAAGAAGTTAGCAAGATTATTCTGGACCCTGACACCGGTGATTTGCAGGCTTTCGGATTCAATGGTGCCCACTTTATGCGACTTGGCAACCACCCGCAAAGTGCCAACGTGTTCATCATAATTGCACAAAAATTCCGCGCATGGCTGATATGGAGCTTGTTTACTGGAGTGTGCTGTGCTAATTTTTTCCCTGAAGAATGCTGGTGGGGGCATTATATGAATTAATGCAAATTGTTGATTTCTTGTTGCTAATTCATTTTAGCCTTTTTATCCAGATATGCCGTTGCAATACACGCTGGATTTTGGCATGGCAATTGCGAGTTTAAGTTCATGAAAAGAATTTATTCACATTTTTCCCTAAAGAGATTCTTGAAACGAACCGTAAGAAGGACTATAATTCCTCCCCTCTACTGGTAATGGTGCGGTGGAGACTGTCTGTTGATAAATCTTTGACAGACCAATGTAAACAAATAGCAGAACACAACGAGAAGAACCATGGCCAACACAGCTCAAGGAACGGAAATCAAAGTTCCTGAACATCTGCAACGCTACTATGAAAACGGCAAAAAGCTGCGTGAAGAGACAGACTTCATGGGGCGGCGCATCTCCAATTCTGGACCAGATTGCAAGACTGCCTACTTCAACCCAGAGTGGTCTGACGACATGCTGTTCACTGCCTTGGAATACAGCAAGATCAAGGGTTGATGTGATATCGGGTGTGGACATTCCCTGTCCACACTCGCTCCCCTGTTGCCTCTTCCCCTTATTCCCCTCTCCTCAAATGCCCCGCTAACTGTGAATCTACAACCCTTGACACCCCTATAAAAAACAAGATTGATTCTCTTTTGCTTACTAAAGTCTCTTAGTCTGTTTACGTGTCTTATTCATTGAGGAAGCATTCCATGGCCGCACAGTCCAATGCCAAGGATGGCAACAGCCATAAAAATCCTGGAAAGTCATGTTCCTACGTCGAAGATAAAGAAAATGTAGACCATGCCGTCCGTAGAATCTATTCAGCCTACGGATTTATCAGGCAACAAATGGAAAGATTAGGCAGTAAATGGCGCGGTGGTGATAATCCTGAATTTCAGCCTGACTCTTTTTTCGATATCTCCCCCGCAGTAGTGGAACAAATCGCCAAGCGTATCGATAAAGACTCCTCCCGCTTACGATATTTCCACGATATGAATGATGTGGGTCCCTTCAAAATGGGCGGGATCTATTGCCACTGGATAGCGCGCCTGCGCCCCATATATTACCCTGCAAACGGGATTGCCTTGACAGAAAAAGAGTGGCATTTGAACGAAATGCTGGCTCTCCATGCAGGAATAATTCGGGCAGATCAAGAAAAAACGAAACCGCCAGAATTACTCGCCCATCGTAAGGCACAACTCCATAATTTATATGATGGTATTCTCTATAATCTTAAATTTCGCCTCCTTTCCAGCGATGACCTGGCCCTGCTCATTCAATCCATTATGCAAAAATAGCCCTGGAATTATTGCCCTCCCAGCGTGCCATTCTTCTCTTCCTGAACCGTCACCTTCTGACCATCCTGTAATCTTTCACGGCCATCAAGAATGACCTGCCCCTGGGAAGTGGGTTGGGACCAGACGACGGGTCGGCCCTCCTGGGCTTGTGACAGGGGATAAAAACGGGCGACACCCTCTTCTGCTAAAAAAATACCCAGTTTTTCCTGCCGACGCACCAATAACCAGGCAGGAAGATGGGGACGGTGATCCATCCAGCGCAAACGACCCGCACTGCCAGCCAGGGTTGGCCGGGAGGTGAAGAGAAAACGACCTTCACGGTTGCGGGTGGTGCGGTCGGCAACCGGTAAAATCACCCGCAAAGAGAGGGGGTAGATGGTGCCATTGTGGACAAACTCCAACTTGGCCGCCTGCAACATACCCTCATCCACCGAACCCTCCAAACGCGCCTGCACCTCCACAGCCTGATCATCCAAAATATCAAACAACACCGTACCCGGTACCGCCCATTCCCCCACCTGGGCCTGGCGTCCTACCACCACCCCGGCAAAGGGGGCACGTATGACGCACTTGTCCAGCCACAAACGAGCCGCCTGCCATTGAATCTGCCCACTATGCAATCTGGCCTGCAAGGTCTGTAATTCAGCCTCCCGCCGATCCAAATTTTCCTGGGGAGATTGCCCCTGCTTCTGCAAAGTGACCGCCCGCTCCTTCTGCCGACGCGCCAGACCGATTTCCGCCTTCAAGACCTCCACCTCCGCCGCTGCACGCTCCGCATCCGCCTGGCGATCCCAACAATCCTGCCTGGCCAACACCTGCTCCTTGGCCACCCGACTCCCCACCTCCACCAAAATTTCCTGCACCACCGCCCCCACCTGGCTGCTCACCTGGCTGCGCTGCAACGCAACCACCTCCGCCGGAGCATCCCGCTCTGGATGAAATACAGTCTTGGCCAAAGAGGTCACCGTCACCCGTTGCACCTCCTCAGCGGCCTGCACCCCCGCCATCTGGACCCATACCGCCGCCAGTACCCCCAACCACCGCACTCCTGCCTCTCTCTTGGCCACCTTTTCCTCCCCCACGCCGGGATCTGGTGAATATGGATGCAACTTTATTCTTTCCTTCCGTAAACTGCTTAAAAAAACATCATCTTGCCAGACACTCTTGCTGCATGCATATATTTTTTGTTTAATTTCAATAGATTACAAAATGGCACGATCCATGCTGTATGAAAGACAACAATACATCCTCCCCTCAAACCAGATCAATATAGAGGATAACACCATGAAGTGGGTCATCGCCATCATCAAACCGTTCAAACAGGAAGAGGTTCGGGAAGCCCTGTCGGAAGTGGGCGTCCGCGGCCTGACCATCACCGAAGCACGGGGCTTCGGACGTCAGAAAGGCCATACCGAACTCTACCGGGGAGCCGAATATCAGGTGGACTTCATCCCCAAGCTGAAAATTGAACTGGCCGTTCCCGACGCCCTGCTGGACAGGGTGGTGGAAGCCATCCGCCGTTCGGCAGCTACCGGTAAGATTGGCGATGGTAAAATTTTCGTCTTCGACATGAGCCAGGCCATTCGCATTCGTACCGGCGAATCAGGTGAAAATGTTCTGTAATGATTCTACCAGCAAGGAGCCTTTGGATGAACATCCTTCGTAAAACCTATCGCCATTTGCTGCCCCTGGGCAGCCTGATTTTGCCAACCCTGGCCCTGGCCGCCGACGAACCCGCCCCGGTATTGAACAATGGCAATACCGCCTGGATGCTGACCTCCACCGGTCTGGTGCTCTTCATGACCATCCCCGGCCTCTCCCTCTTCTATGCAGGGATGGTGCGGGCCAAAAATGTCCTCTCGGTTTTGATGCAATGTTTTGCCATCACCGCACTCATCAGTATTTTGTGGGCCGTGTTCGGCTACTCCCTGGCCTTCTCCGACGGTGGCGGTCTCAATGACTGGATCGGTGGCATGGGCAAAGCCTTTCTGGCTGGTGTGACCCCCGCCTCCCTCAATGGCACTATCCCGGAATCGGTGTTCATCACCTTCCAAATGACCTTTGCCATCATCACCCCAGCCTTGATCATCGGTGCCTTCGCCGAAAGAATGAAATTTTCCGCCATGCTCCTGTTCATGGGATCATGGGTCACCCTGGTCTATCTACCCATCTGCCACTGGGTGTGGGGTAACGGTTGGCTGATGACCATGGGTGCCTTGGACTTCGCCGGTGGTACGGTGGTTCACATCAATGCGGGTATCGCCGGTCTGGTGGCCGCCATCGTCCTTGGCAAGCGCAACGGCTTTCCCAACAATGCCATGCCCCCCCATAGTCTTCCTCTGACTGTAACCGGTGCTGGCATGTTGTGGGTGGGTTGGTTCGGCTTCAATGCCGGCTCTGCCCTGGCGGCGGACGGTGCTGCTGGCATGGCCATGCTGGTCACCCAACTGGCGACGGCTGCGGCGGCCCTCTCCTGGATGTTCACCGAATGGATGGTGCATGGCAAGCCCAGTGCCCTGGGTATCGTCTCCGGCGCGGTGGCTGGCCTGGTGGCTGTCACCCCCGCCTCTGGAACTGCCGGTGCCATGGGTGCCATCGCCATCGGAGCCATCGCTGGTGTGGCCTGCTTCCTGGGAGCCACCTCCCTCAAACGGGCCATGGGTTATGACGACTCTCTCGATGCCTTCGGTGTCCACGGCATCGGCGGTACGGTGGGCGCGCTGTTGACCGGTATCTTCGCCTCGGCGGACCTGGGCGGCGTAGGACTGGCAGAAGGCCGCACCATCCTGGGACAATTGACCATTCAAGGCATCAGCGTGGCCGTCACCATGATCTACTGCGGTGTCCTCTCCTTCATCCTGCTGAAAATCATCGACGGTCTGGTGGGATTGCGGGTGGACAAAGAACAAGAAACCATGGGCCTCGATCTCAGCCTGCACAACGAACAAGGCTACAATCTGTAAGAAAAACGAGGGGAGCCATTCAACGGGGGGGGAATTTCCCCCCCCTTTTTTTTACCCGCCGAAAAAAGGATTAAAATCCCTCTCACGACCAATCGTGGTGTTGGGACCATGACCAGGATGACACACCAAATGCCCCGGCAATGTCATGAGACGATTTTGGATGGAACCAATCAGTTGATCATAGTTTCCCCCCGGCAGATCGGTACGTCCGATGGAGCCGGCAAACAGGGTATCCCCCACCGCCATTTCATCTCCCCAACGAAAACAAACACCTCCCCGAGTATGCCCAGGGGTGTGGATCACTTGAATAGACAATCCGGCCAGCTCCAACACCTGATTGTCATCAATCTCCTCATCCACCCTTGGAGCCGGTCCAAAAGGCAAACCCCAGGAAGCAGCATGCCGGGGGGCGTTGGTCACCAGATCATGATCGGCCCCATGCATTAAAAACTTGGCACCCGTCTCCTTCTGCAAGGCATACACCCCGCCAATATGATCAAAATGACCATGAGTGGCCAGAATATGGGTCAACTTGGCATCCAGACGCTTGACCTCCTTGAGAATACGCTGGGCGTCTTCACCTGGATCAATGACAATAACCTCTTTCTTGCCCTCCACACCCAACAGTGTACAATTGACCTGCAAAGGGCCTACTTCCAATTTTTTAAGAATCACTTTCATGAGCCGTTTCCATGACAAGATGTTTGGCCATGGCAGGTTTCAATCCCTCCTGCATGACCACTTGATAGCCTTTGGACATCAGTTGCTCCTTGAGATCCGAAAAGGCTGCCATCGCCTCTTGCAAGGATTCAAAGGGCTGCTTGCGCAAGGTTCCGGGAGAACCATACTTTCCCCACTCCCGCATCACCTGCCAACGCCCCAACAGGTCCATCTGAATCTGGATGGAGAAGTACCACAGTTGGTTGCTTTCGGGACTCAATCTTTGCAAATAGGCTTTCATGGGTTTCCCGACAGGTTAAAGGAAGGTCCCGGAAATCGTTGTGCTTGCTCGTTCCTTTATAATGGAGATTTTGGGCGGTGGGAACAAAAAAACTAAAAAGCCAATCCTCCCCTCCATTTCTTTTACCCGAAAAGCATTTTTCATAATACAATAGCTCCCTGGCAAGCCAATTTTCCTTAACACCAGCATTCAGTATTCAACGGAATGACCATCGGGTTGATTTCACCATGACCATCTCCCTCACTGAATTAGTCGATATTCGCCAGGTACAGGCCCTGGCCGACGCCCTTTATCACGCAGCCGGCATTCCCATTGGCATCATTGGGGTGGATGGCAAAATTTTGGTGGCCACCGGCTGGCAGGATATCTGCACCCGCTTTCATCGTGTGCATGAAGTTACCCGCAAACGATGTCATGAGTGCGATCAAATTATGGCCCAGCGGCTTCCCCATTTAGCGGCTGGTCAATGGGTGGAATACAAATGCCATAACGGACTATGGGACATCGCCATCCCCATTCTGGTGGATGGTCTACACCTGGCTACCTGTTTTCTTGGACAATTTTTTTATGAGGATGAGCAACCGAACAGGGCATTTTTCTGTCAGCAAGCGCGGCAATTCGGATTTGATGAAAGGGAATACTTGCAGGCATTTGAACGCGTCCCCATCTTTTCCCGAACAAAGGTGCAAGCCATCATTGAGTACAACATTCAACTGGTTTCGCTTCTTTCCACCATGGGACTGGCCAATAAACAGTTAAAGCAGGATATGCGACGCATGGAAGGGGAGGGCAACCATCTGTTGCGCCGCCAGGCCGAAGAATTGTTGCGGAAAAACAGTGAACTGATGCAGGCCACCTTTGAATCCACCCGGGATGGCATTCTGGTGGTGGATAAAGAGGGCGGAGTGATTCGCGCCAATCAGCGTTTTCGCGACATGTGGCGCATTCCCCATTCCATTATGACCGAAGGACGGGATGAACGGTTGTTGGGATTCGTCCTGGATCAACTGGTCAACCCGGATGCCTTCGTGCAAAAAGTGGCGCAACTCTATCAGGCCGACGCCATCGATTCCGACCTGGTGGTTTTCAAGGATGGTCGCCTGTTTGAACGCTACTCGGCCCCTTTGTCAGACAAACAAGGTTTGGCTGGTCGGGTGTGGGTCTTCACCGATATCACCGAACGCAAACGGGTGGAAGATGCCTTACGTTTGCGTGATGAAATTTTGCAAAATCTGGCCGAAGGGGTGTTTCTTGTTCAGGCTGACAAGGGCATCATCCTCTACGCCAATCCCATGATGGAACGCATGTTTGGCTATGATCCCGATGAACTGATGGGTCGGCATGTGGCCATTCTCAATGCCCCCACCACCCTGTCGCCGGTAGAAACCGCCCAAGAGATTATAGCGGAATTAAACCAGAAAGGGAGTTGGAGTGGCGAAATCTGCAATCAAAAGAAAAATGGGGAGGTTTTCTGGTGCCACGCCGTGGTTTCCACCTTTCTCCATCCCATTATGGGAAGGGTTTGGGTATCCATCCATCAGGATATCAGCGAGAAAAAACGGTTGCAGGAGGAGCTGAACCAATTCTTTACCCTCATGGATGACATGCTGTGTATCGCCGATACCCACGGCTATTTTCGGCGGCTGAATCCTGCCTGGGAACGCACTTTAGGCTATACCTTGAACGAGTTGACCAGTCGGCCTTTCACCAGTTTTATTCATCCTGAGGATGTGAACGCCACCCGGCAGGCCATTGAGGAATTGCGTGGGCAAAATCCGGTTTATAATTTAACCAATCGGTATCTGTGCAAGGATGGCTCATTCCTTTGGTTGGAATGGCGGGCAGTACCGGTAGGAAATGTGGTCTATGCCGCAGCCCGTGATATCACCCAACGTATGCATATTCAGGAGGAGTTGCAACAAGCCAAGGAGCTGGCGGAGGCCGCCGCCAAGGCCAAGGGTGATTTTCTCGCCGCCATGAGCCATGAAATTCGTACCCCCATGAATGTGGTCATGGGATTGTCCGATGTATTGTTGGAAATGGATCTTTCCGATTCACAACGGCAGATTGTCCAGACCATGCACCATTCGGGCAATGCCTTGTTGGGTGTGATCAACGATGTGTTGGATTTTTCCCGTATTGATGCGGGCAGAATCACCCTCAACCAGGTGGCTTTTTCTCCCCGGCAAATGGTCCAGGAAACCACCCGTCTGATGCAAATGGCCATCGAAGAAAAGGGGCTGATACTGGTGGAACGATTGAGTTCGGACCTGCCAGACAGCTTGCTGGGGGATGATGGACGATTGCGACAGGTTCTCATTAATTTATTGGGCAACGCCATTAAATTTACCAGCCAGGGTCGGATTGAAGTTTTGGTCTCCCCCTTGGAGGGTGAATTGTTGTTTCAGGTGCGGGATACGGGGATTGGCATTTCCCCGGAGACCAGGGCCACCATTTTTGAGCAATTTGTCCAGGCGGATGCGGGCATCACCCGAACCTTTGGCGGCACTGGTCTGGGTCTGGCCATCAGTCGGCGACTGGTGGAATTGATGGGCGGGCGGATTTGGGTGGAGAGTCAGGTGGGGGAAGGCAGTTGTTTTTCCTTCACGTTGCCCATTCAGTTGGCCAGCCAAGCCCCTTTGCCACCGGTGATTGAGGAGGTATTGCCGATGGAAGATGAAGTGGGTCTGGATATTTTACTGGTGGAAGACTCTCTTGACAATCAGCTTCTCTTTCAGGTTTATCTGCAGAAAACCCCTCACCGTCTGGTGATGGCCAACGATGGCATGGCGGCCATGGAGTGGATCCAAAGGCAAAAGTTTGATTTGATCCTGATGGATATTCAAATGCCGGTGATGGATGGCTACGCCACCACCCGCGCCATTCGCCACTGGGAACAACGCTCCCAACACCCTCCCATGGTCATCATCGCCTTAAGTGCCCACGCCTCCATCGACAAAAAGCAGGACAGCCTGTCTGTGGGTTGCGACGACCATTTAACCAAACCCATCAAAAAGCGCGACTTCCTGAAAGCCATTCAATGGGCCAGGCAAAAGATAAATGAAAATCGCTCCGTGAGGTAAAAAGGTTATTTCACCCACCCAACTCCCCCACCCGTCTCGACTGGGTCACTCCAGCGTGAGTGACTCCATCGCGAGAATTTCCGTGACGCCCCACCAAATTTGCAATGTATCGAGCACACCCACCCATCAAATTTATCCAGCCATCACCGCAATTTGTTGAAAACCATTGAAAGACGCTTTGCCTTATACCTTTGCCTTGCTGTAACCTGTTCCTGTTACCAATCACACCTCCCCAGGGAGTCGGAGCGTGAAAATTTCACGGGTCAAGCTGGAAAATTTTAAACGATTCAAAAATCTGGAATTTGAAGTCAAAAATCATTTACTGAATGAAATTGCCGATCAGTTTTTAATTTTGGGAGATAATGGCACCGGTAAAACATCGGTCTTGCAGGCCATTGCTCTATGCCTGTCCTTGGCCGCTGGCCCCACAAGGAATGTGCATCAGTTTGACTGGCCGGGTTGGCTTCCCCAAAGATATGAAAAATGGGGCGTCCCTGTCGTGGAACTCGACGTGCACTTTACCCCAGACGAAATTCAAGCTACCCAGGAAATAGCCCGAGAGTGGCAACGGCAGAGCGGTCCCAAACATGGAGAATTTGTTGAACCAGGAGATTGGGCACAGGTAACCCTGCGTCTTGCAAGCGGCCAATGCCAAGTTTCCAACGCCCCCCGCCAATGCCTTTTTCAATTTATGGGACGTTTCTACGCCTCCCGTCTTCTCTCGCAAAATCCTGATATAGCAGACTTTTTTTACCGTCTTCCCGGCATCTTCTGGTTTGATCAATACCGCAACCTGGCCAGCAAATCTTGGCATGGCCCAGAATCCAATCCCAATCCCCTTGGAAACTATTCCAACAGTGTGTCGCTTTTGCGAAAACAGCTCACCAGTTGGTGGCTTAATCGATTTGCTGGCGGCGGAGGCCATAGAGACTGGCTGTTGGAATTGGAAAACAGCTATAAAAATGTCTTTCCAGGACGCTCCTTCAGCGGATTGGAACCCATGTTTCAAGGTGGTATCCCCACTCCCACGGACTACTTTTTTCTATTATCCGATGGCTCCCGCACCTACGATATCGAAGAAATGTCCTCCGGCGAACAATCCGTTTTCCCCTTGCTGGTGGATTTTGTACGTCTGCAAATCCGTAATTCTGTTATCCTGATAGATGAAATTGATTTGAACCTGCACCCTCCCCTGGCCCAAGCCGTGCTCATGGCTTTGCCAAACATTGGTCCCCAGTGCCAATTTATCTTTACCACCCACTCGGATGCGGTTTCTTCCCTGGTCAGCCAAGAAGAAATTCTCCGGTTGCCGGGAGGTCGTTTATGCCTGTAACACTGTTATTATGCGAAGGGGTTCCAAATGGCCCAGATATCGTTCTGCTAGGAAAACTACTGGCCGGAAAATGTGAAATTAAGGCCATGGGTGGAAAATACGGAATGGGTGACCGCGTTATGGCCCGTCAGGAGGTGCTGGGTGAAGGGTCGGTGGCAGGACTCCTGGATAGAGATTTTATCAACCCCTGGCAACCTCCCCAATATATTCCAAAGCCTTGGACTATTTCAGGCGGACATCATCGCTTGGGTTGGTATTGGGAACGAAAAGAGATCGAAAACTATTTGCTTGATCCTTTGTTGATTGAAAAATTATTTAATGGAATCATAGATATGGATGAATACATAAAAATATTGAACCATGCACGCGACACCATCGCCAATTATCAAGCAGCTCGCATTGCTTTAAGCGCAAACCGTCTTCGTTTTTCTCCTTTGCCGTCTTCTTTTGGAAGCAAGAGAGGCAGCGATAAACATCTATTTCCAGATGCACTGGATATCAACAGTTGCCAAGCAGGCATTGAACAAACGATACAGGCATATGATGGTAGCCAGACTATTTCCTTAGAACAGGTTCTGAAAACCTTTACTGAGGTGCTGCCTGAATGCCAACCAGGAGGGGGTCGCTATGACAACTTTCTTTGTGGTTTTGCGGGCAAGGATTTACTATGGGCCATGGATGGGTGGATTAAATCCAAAGGCTGGCAAGGTGCCTTTGCCTTGCGGGAAAAAATAGTCAAAAGCATTCGACAAAGCTCCGATGACATCTCCCAATGGCTTCCTGAACTGGCAGCCTTGAAGCAGATGATTTTATCGTGATATCTCACAGTTGAGAGGATGCCCCCCATGGTCGGTCATGGCGGGGGTGGGTTTGGTTTTGGTTGCAATCCCAATGGGGGTTAGGATGACGATTACGCCGGAAGTGGTGGGAAAGGTGGCCCATTTGGCACGGCTGGAATTGACGGCTGAGGAAACACCCCGCTATGCGGAGCAGTTATCCCGCATTCTGGAACTGGTGGAAAAGCTCAACCAGTTGGATACCAGGGAGGTCCAGGCCATGACCCACGCCGTCGCCCTCACCATGCCGGAACGCCCGGATCAGGTGACCAACGGTAACCAACGGGAAGCCATGCTGGCCAACACCGCCCAACAAGCGGACGGCCACTTCTGCACCCCCAAATTTGTGGAATAGGAGTCAAGCCATGGATGCCGCTGCATTGACCCTGGCTGCCGCCAGTCGCCTGCTGGCAAAGGGCGAACTCTCCTCCCTGGAATTGACCCAGGCCGTCCTCCACCGCATCAAGACACTCAACCCACGCCTGAACGCCTTCATCAGCGTGGATGAAGAGGGTGCCCTGGCCGCCGCTCGCCAGGCAGATGAGCAACGGCGACAAGGGGAGACCACCCCGTTGACCGGCCTGCCCATTGCCCTCAAAGATATCTTCTGCACCCGCCAACAAAAGACCACCTGTGGCTCCCGCATGCTGGCCAACTTCCAGCCCCCCTATGACGCCACAGTCACCCGCAAGCTGCAGCAAGCCGGAGCCGTCATCGTCGGCAAGACCAACATGGATGAATTTGCCATGGGTTCTTCCAACGAAACCTCCTGGTTTGGCCCAGTGAAAAATCCCTGGGATCTCACCCGCACCCCCGGCGGCTCCTCCGGTGGTTCCGCCGCTGCCGTGGCAGCCGATCTCTGCCTGGCCGCCATCGGCACCGATACGGGCGGCTCCATCCGCCAGCCCGCCTCCCTGTGCGGTATCAGTGGTCTCAAACCCACCTATGGTCGCGTCTCCCGCTTCGGCATGATCGCCTTTGCCTCCTCCCTGGACCAGGGCGGCCCCATGACCAAAAGTGTGGAAGATGCCGCCATCCTGTTGCAAGCCATGGCGGGCCACGATGCCGCCGACGCCACCAGCATTCCCCAGCCGGTGCCCGACTACCCGGCCCTGCTCCAACAGAGCGTCTCCGGCATGCGCTTGGGCATCCCCGCTGAATATTTTACCGACGGCATGCAACCGGAAGTACAACAAGCGGTGGATGCGGCCATCCAGATTTTCCATAGCCTGGGAATAACCACCGTCCCGGTTTCCTTGCCCCACACCAGCTATGCGGTCCCCACCTATTACATCATCGCCTCTGCCGAAGCCTCTTCCAACCTGGCCAGGTATGACGGCGTTCGTTTTTCCCATCGCTGCCAGGAGGCCAAAGATTTGGCCGATCTTTACTTCCGCAGCCGGGCCGAAGGATTCGGGGCCGAGGTCAAACGACGGATCATGCTGGGAACCTACGTGCTCTCCTCCGGCTATTACGATGCCTACTATCGCAAGGCCCAAAAGGTGCGACGGTTGATCGCCGACGATTTTGACGCCGCCTTCCGGCAAGTGGATGCGGTCCTCACCCCCACCTCACCCACCACCGCCTTTCGTATTGGGGAGCGTACAGACGATCCGGTGCAAATGTATCTGTCGGATATTTTCACCATCGGGGTCAATCTGGCTGGCTTGCCCGCCCTCTCCCTGCCCTGTGGTCGTGATCAGGCAGGATTGCCCATTGGCATGCAGTTGATCGGCCCGCCCTTGGGCGAGTCTCCCGTGTTGCAGCTTGGCCATGCCTTTCAACAGGCTACCGACTGGCATCACAGCAAACCTGTCATTGTTGAGTGAGGGGATATTCACATGGACAATCGCCCCTTTGAAATGGTCATCGGCCTGGAAGTTCATGCCCAACTGGCCACCCGTTCCAAACTGTTCTGTGGCTGCTCCACCCGCTTCGGGGCAGAGGCCAACACGCAAATTTGCCCGGTGTGCGCCGCCTTTCCCGGTGTGCTGCCGGTCCTCAACCAACTGGCGGTGGATATGGCGGTTAAAACTGGTCTGGCGGTGCGTGGCACCATTCAAACCACCAGTGAATTTGCCCGCAAAAATTATTTCTATCCCGACCTGCCCGCTGGCTATCAAATCAGCCAGTTTGAACTGCCCATCATTCTCTCCGGCCATGTGAACATTCCCCTGGCCAATGGGGAGATCAAACGGGTGGGCATCACCCGTATTCACATGGAGGTGGATGCAGGGAAAAGTCTGCATGAAGGTATTGTTGGGGCCTCCTGGGTGGATCTCAATCGTACCGGCGTTCCCTTGATGGAGATTGTCTCTGAACCGGACATGTCTTCTCCAGAAGAGGCGGGGGAATATTTGAAAAAATTGCGCTCTACCCTGCGCTATCTGGAAGTGTGTGACGGCAACATGGAAGAAGGCTCCTTCCGTTGTGATGCCAATGTGTCGGTTCGTCCCCGTGGTGAAAAAAAACTGGGCACCCGCTGTGAGTTGAAAAATCTCAACTCCATTCGTAACGTGATGCGCGCCATCACCTATGAGGCCCAACGCCAGGTGGAGTTGATCCTGGATGGCGGTCAGGTGGTGCAGGAAACCCGTCTGTGGGATCCCAATCAGGGTATCACCCGCACCATGCGGGGCAAGGAGGAGGCCCACGACTATCGCTACTTTCCTGAACCCGACCTGCCCCCTTTGGTTTTGACCCAAGACCGAATCCAAAAATTGGCCGACTCGCTGCCCGAATTGCCCGATCAAAAGGTGGTGCGTTTTCAAAAAGACTACGAACTCTCCCCCTACGATGCGGAAGTTTTGGCCGCCAGTCGGGAGTTGGCCGAATATTTTGAAACCGCCAGTCGCGCCCTTGCCGCCAGTGGTCACAACGATGCCAAAACCGTGGCCAACTGGGTAATGGTGGAACTCTTGGGTCGCCTCAACCGGGAGGGACTGGAAATCACCGACACCCCGGTCTCTGCCTTGCACCTGGCCGGACTGATTGCCTTGATCAAAAAGGGGACCATCTCTGGCAAGATTGCCAAAGAGGTCTTCGCCATCCAATGGCAAAATGGTCAGGATGCCGAGACCATCGTGCGGGAGCGGGGATTGGTGCAGGTGACCGATAGCGGCCTCATCGAAGCCGAAGTGGAGCGGGTGATCGCCGCCTATCCCAGCGAGGTGGAACAATATCGTTCTGGCAAAACCAAAGTCTTCGCCTTTTTTGTGGGGCAGGTGATGAAGGCCACCAAGGGCAAGGCCAATCCGGCCATGGTCAATAAATTACTTGAAGACAAACTGGCCTGATGGCTTTAAACCGCCCATGGTTGTTGTGGTCCACCTCTCTGCTGGCGGCAGGTATTGTCCTGCTTTTATGGGTCGGGGTGGCCCTGGTGCAGGTGGAACAATATCTGCCCCGAATTATCCAGCTTCTTCAGCAAGTGACCAACCGGGAGGTACGGGTGGAATCCCTCTCCATCTCCCTGGCAGAGGGGTTGCTGCTGGATTTGGCGGGGGTGGAAATTCGCTCCCGGGACGAAAAATTACCACCCCTCCTCACCGCCAAACATGTGCTGGTGGGGGTGGGGCTGGAATATTTTTTGCGCCGCCAATTGACCCTCTCCTCCATCACCCTGGTTACCCCCCAGTTTAATCTGGTGCGTTTTGCCGATGGTGCCGCCTTGCTGCGGGAGGCCCATGAAACCGCCCTGGCTGGAGACAAAGTGCTGGCGGAACAGGTAGGCACCGCTATCTCCCAATTTCATGTGGGACGTCTCACCATCCGGGATGGCTTGATCAACCTGGCCGATTGGGGCAGTCAAAATGATCAAACCCTGGTGGTGGATAAGGTGCAGGCCAATCTCTATCACATTTCACCAGCCGCGCCTTCTCCCATCAATGCCACCGCCCGCTTTCATTCCATTCCTTTCAAGGTCAATGGTCAGGTAGGTCCCCTGCCTGCCTCCCTTCACCCCGACGCCATGCCCGTCATACTCAGTTTTGAGGCCAAAACCATTCCGCTGGCCGCCATTGCCGATTGGTTGCCAAAAGGTGTGGAAGGGGAACGGGGCTATTTTTCCGCTCTGGTGCAGGGAAGCTTGCGGGATGGTCTGGCCACCTCTTCCTGGTTGGAGGTGGAAAAACTCACCTTGCCCAATCAAGAGGGAACCCGTGAACCAGTTACCCTGGCCATTCGGCAAAAATCGTTATTGCGTCCGGGAGCTGAACCACAAGATTTACAAATCCAAGAATTTTATAGTTATATCAATGGGTC
Organism: Magnetococcales bacterium; assembly: GCA_015233935.1. Lineage (GTDB taxonomy): Bacteria > Pseudomonadota > Magnetococcia > Magnetococcales > JADFXB01 > JADFXB01. The sequence continues at coordinate 33,085 of JADFXB010000006.1, forward strand.
TCCCTGGTTGAAGGTGGAAGGTGGGTTGGGCATTTGGCCGTTGCGTCATCTGGATGTGGCCTTAACCACCTTGCGCCCCATTCCCTTGCATGGATGGCAGGATGCCCAATGGGGAAAGTGGGATGGCCAGGCCGAGGGTGTTCTCACCTTGTTTGGTCATCCTTACGACTGGCTGGAGGTGCGGGGTGAGGTGGACATCACCGACGGCGGTTGGAGCTGGGTGGGGATGAATAAAGCCATCGGCAAACCTTTTAAACTTTTTCCCCACCTTTTTCGTCAACGGGATGGTTGGAAAATTTATGGCCTGCAATTTATGGGTGAGGATGAGTTGGAGTTGAGTGGTCACTTGCAGGGGGTATTGGCTCCCCAACCCGATCTCACCTTGCACATGCAGGGTAAGTGGGAAGCCATGGCCGATCTTTTCCCCGCCACTGTTCATTGGCCATTGACGGGTGGTCGCTGGTGGGGCGAAGGCCATTTCACTGCCACGGAGGGGGAAGGTCAGGTGGTGGCGGAAAATTTTCATTGGGGAGAAAAAGGTGTCTTGCAAGCCACCTTTCCTTTTCTTCGTCAAGAGGAGGGCTGGCTTTTTTCACCCCTCTCTCTCCAGTTTGACCCTGTTGGACTTCTCTATGCCTCTTTATCGGTTCAGCCTGAAAACTATCAGGCCATGTTGACTTTGCAAAACCTGCCACTGGCAGATATTCCCGACTTGTCCCAGGGACCAGGATTGCATCGTCGTTTTGATGGACCATTATCCTTGAACGGTGATGTGAACGGTCGCTTGGATTCCCATGGCTTTCCTCAATGGCCGGAGGGAGGACGGTTGCAAGCCTGGGTAAATCCGGGGGGGATGTTGGGCATTGGCAATGGGGTATTGACCCATCGCCCCCAAAAGGAGGTTACCCTTTCCCAGGCAGGCAAAACCTTCTATTGGGAGGAGGCCATGGTGGAGTTGCTCCTTACTCCGGCGGGAGTGCGCATCAACCAATTGGCCATGGACACCGGACAAGCCAAAATCACCGGAACCGGTTGGGTGGAGCGTGGACAAGGATTGGACATGCGCTTGCAAATTCACGCCCCTTGGTGGCAGGATGACCCCAACCTGTCTGCCCAACTGTTCGGCACCTTGGATGATGTGCGTTTGAAGCCTGTTATACCCTAAATTCTTCACCCGCCGTCAAACCCGGTTGTAATCGAAGGCTTTTCCACGAGGAGAATCCTGGATGATTGATGAACAAATAATTCAGAAAATCGGTGTGTTGCTGGCTGAGGCCGCCGGACCTTCCCGGGTAATTCTCTTTGGTTCCCACGCCCGCAACGAAGCAGGGGAAGAGTCTGACCTGGATCTTCTGGTGGTCAAACCCATGGTCAGCAACCGTTTGCTGGAAATGACCCACTTGCGACAGGTATTGCGCCCTTTGCGCATTCCAGTGGATCTTCTGGTTTGCTCTCTATCGGAACTGAACGAACGCGCCGGAATGCCCAGTGGGGCCATCTACTGGGCGTTACAGGAGGGGAGGACCATTCATGACTCTCTTGGATAGTTAAATTTTCACATTCAAGAAGTCGCCTACGTATAGAGTGAAAGAGGTAAACAGGGGAACACCCGCCCATCAGACACCTTGGCAGATGTACGATTACCTATCCTGCCATAGATCTGTTTCCGCCTTGAAGACCCACTCCCTGCTGAAGAAACGTAACTTTATCCTGATTCCCCTGTTTGTGCTAAGCGGGAAAAACATGGAATGTTCTTTACAGATCAAGAATAGTTTGCCATGATTCATTCCACGAAAGAGAAAATTTCTCGCAGAGGGGGTTAGGGTGCTCATTCGTTTGACCGTTGAAAATTGGAAGTCCTTCCGGGATCCCGTCACCTTTTCCATGGTGGCCACCCTTGAGCGGCAGTATCGGAAGCGTTTGCCGACGGTCCGCAACATGAAACTCTTGCCCATTACTGCCATCTATGGTGGTAATGCCTCCGGCAAGTCCAATCTGGTTCATGCTCTGAGTTTTATTAAAAATTTGGTCGTCAAAGGGACAAGCCCTAAAAAAAGCATTCCAGTCGTTCCCTTTCGCTTGGACCGTGAATCTATTGAAAAACCATCAAAGTTTCAGATCGCCTTTGTTGCCGGGAAATCCGTCTATGAGTACAGTTTCGCTGTGACAAGGCAGCATGTTGTTGAAGAAAAATTGGTTGAAGTTCTAACCAAGGGAGATAAAATACTTTATGATCGGCAGGAAGGTAAGTACAGTTTTGACCCTACCTTACCTGATCATGAGTCATTAAAAATAATTGGGAACGGGACTAGGGATAATCAACTTTATCTTTCAAATTCCGTGTCCCAGAATCAGAAACAATTTTTACCAGTATATGAGTGGTTTGAAGGTTCCTTATTGGTAATTGGACCAGAACAATCGTTTTTATCTATGGATCAAATGATTGAAGGGTTTGATGATCTTCCCGAGTTTGCTAAAGAAATGTTACAACGCCTCGATACAGGAATTAGCAGATTAGAGAGCGAGACCATCCCTTATGATAATGCTCCCATACCTAAATATATTAAGGAGAAAGTATTTTCAGAACTGGCAGATGGTGATACTGAAAATATAGGGGGACCATCCGTGGGTCACAGATATATTTTAAGAAGAAAAGAAGGAGAAAACATTATAGAGAAGGTGGTTTCTTACCACGGCTCGCCAGATGGGATTGAAGTCAAATTCGATCTAATGCACGAGTCAGATGGTACTCTACGTTTAATCGACCTGCTGCCAGCGTTTTCTCTTCTAATAAACAATAAAATTAACAAAGTAGTTATCATTGACGAACTTGACCGGAGCTTGCATACTTTATTGACCCGCAGTCTGCTTGAGGAATATTTACAGCATTGTTCCCCAGAAAGTGGCAATCAGCTCATTTTTACCACCCACGATGTCATGCTCATGGACCAATCCATGTTGCGACGGGATGAAATGTGGGTGACGGAAAGGGATGATACCGGCAATACTACCTTATTCTCGTTCAGTGATTACAAAGATGTGCGTTACGATAAAGATGTTCGCAAAAGCTACCTGCTTGGACGAATGGGAGGAGTTCCACGTATTTTATTCATAAAGATGAGGAATTCATGAGAAAATTTGCAAGAGCGGAAAAAAATCAGGCCCTTAGAAAACGTTTCATCATCTCTACGGAAGGGACAAAAACCGAGCCTGGATATTTTTCCCTGTTGCAAAAATTTATTTCACGAGAATCCATCAATCTTCAAGTCTTGCAAGGAGCGCGGCAAACCGATCCGGTAAGTGTGTTGGAAAGAATGGTAAAGCATTTACAAGATTCTCCAGCGAGAAATATGGATCAAGCCTGGCTGGTTGTGGACAGAGACACCTGGCCGATAGATCAACTTAATCAACTATTTACTTGGCAACAAAAACAGAAAAATTATCAGGTAGCCCTATCCAATCCCAAGTTTGAATACTGGTTACTCCTGCACTTTGAAGATGGGAATCAAATCCAAAGCAGTGACGCTGTCACCAATCGGTTGGAAAAATGTTGTCCAAATTATACCAAAAATATAGATCCCGATAAATTCAAATTTGATGATATTGTTAAGGCTATTGACCGGGCCAAAGTTCGTTATCAACATTCCCATGATAAAAAATTTTTAGAGATGGGCACCACCACAGTCTTCAAATTGGTTAAAACCATCCTCTTGGAAACAGGCTTGATGAATCAACCACAATAGCCCAAATGGGTACGCGCTTATGGAAATCAACATGGTCAGTGACAAAGAGGACCTGATCCAGTTCCGTATTCCGCTGGAAATCATTGAGGAAGACGGTTGCTATGTCTGTTCCTATCAGCCCCTCAATGCCCACGGTCAGGGGCGTACCGCAGAAGAGGCGGTCAGCAGCTTTAAACAAGCCTTGCGTGCCGTGGTAGAAATTTGTCAGGAAAATGGCAACTTGTCCGAGGTGGTCGCGCAATTGCCGAATTCGGCGATAGAGGGTTTTTCCCTGGCTTGAATTGCATTGACTCCAAGCCATAAAGGGAACCCCCCACCCCTTTCCTCACCCCGCGGGCTGGCTCAAACGATCTATGGCCCCTATCAATCCGTTGGTCACCTTCTGCAATCGCTCACCGTAGATTTTCAGACCAAACTGGTCCCGAATGTAAAAAACGTCCACCGCCTTTTCCCCATAGGTGGCGATTTTGGCGGAACGAATTTGGATGCCCTGGCGCACCAGTTCGCGGGTGATGGTGTACAAGAGGCCACGCCGATCCAGGGCTGACACTTCCAGAATGGTGCACATGTCCGAATATTTATTGTCCACATCCACTGTGGTGGCCACCTGGAAGTGCTCCCGCTTGCGCCAGGAGGGATCGTTCTGCTCTGCCAGCAGGCGGTCGGGATATTTTTTGCCAGTCAAGATGGACTTCAACGTGGCAATGATGCTTTGTCGCTTATCCCGCGCCTCTATGGGCTGACCCTGACTGTCCTGAATGGTGAAAATATCCAGGGCCATGCCATCCTTGGTGGTGTTGATGTTGGCGGCCAGAATGTTGGCACCCTCCGCTGCCAGTGCCCCGGATATCAAGGCGATGATTCCTGGATGATCGGGCAGATGAATAATCATGTCGGTGGACTCGGAGGCGGAACTGGAGAGAAAGACCACCGCCAACGACTCCTGCATGTGGGGGGACAAGACAAAATAATGTTCCGCCAGGGTCTCCGGCTCGTAGCCCAAAAAATAGTCGGGATAAAAGCGGTTGAGATAGGCCATCACCTGCCCTTCCTGGCCGGTGCCCTGGAAGATGGCCTGTACCGCCTCCTTCTGTTGCTGGGCAATCAGGTTCAACTGCTCCGCCTCGAACAATCCTTTATTCAGCACCTCGGCGGCCATGCGGAACAAACGCCGCAAGGAGACCGCCTTCCACTGATTCCACACCCCTGGTCCCACCGCCCGAATATCCGCCACCGTCAACAACAAAAGCAGCTCCAGTTTTTTTACATCCCCCACCATGCGGGCAAACTGGGTGACGGTTTGGGGATCGCTTAAGTCCCGGCGAAAGGCGGTGCGGGAAAAGACCAAATGATATTCCACCAGCCAGGAGACCATCTCCACATCCTGACGATTCAATCCAAGCCGCTGACATACCTGGCGGGCAATGACCGCCCCCTTGATCTCGTGCTGCCCTTTTCTTCCCTTGGCAATATCGTGCAGCATGACGGCCAGATAGAGCTTGACCGGATTGCGCAAACTGTTCATCAACTTGGTGGAAATGGGCAGCTCTTCGGTAAAATCTCCCCGTTTGATATGCCGCAACGCCTCAACCGCCAGAATGGTGTGCTCATCCACCGTATAGACATGGAACAGATCGTGCTGGGTCTGACCAATGATGCGGCCAAATTCGGGAATGTAGCGTCCCAACAGGCCACACATGTTCATCTTCCGCAAAACCCAGGCCACCGCCACCTTGCCGTTCAGCATTTGCAGGAAAATTTCGTTGACTTCAGGATTGCGGCGAAAATCGTTGTTGACCAGGTTGAGATTTTGGCTCACCCAACGCATGGCCTCGGGATGGATACTCTTCACATGGCGTTGGGCCACCTCGAACAAGCGCATCATGCGCACCGGCTTATCCCGAAAATCCTGGGAAGAACCCACCGCCACCTTGTCTCCCACCAAAAGAAAGACATCCTCCAACAAAGGAACGCTGTAACCGGGACCCGCCGCCTGGTGATCCTCTTCATATTTCAGCAGGAAAATTTGCGAAAGGTTATTGACCTGGCGGGCCACCTGATAATAGCGGCGCATGAATTGCTCCACACCCCGAATACCGGGGCGGTCCCGATAGCCAAACTCTTCGGCGATGGCCAGTTGCAAATGAAAGGTGAGTCGATCCTCTTTGCGCCCGGCTTGATAGTGGAGGGCGTTACGCACCCGCCAGAAAAACTCCCGGCAGCGGGTGAAGGTGCGATATTCCTCTGGGGTGATCACCCCACGGGGAATCAATTCTTTGACCAGACCCACCCGATAACGATATTTGGAAATCCAGAAAAAGGTGTGAATATCCCGCTGTCCGCCGGGATTTTCCTTAATGTTGGGTTCCAGATAAAACAAAGAGTTGCCAAAGCGTTCATGCCGCTTGCGTTGCTCGATCAACTTGGCCCGTTGAAAACCAGCAGGATCCTGCAACAAAACCTGGTCGAAGAGGGTGGAGCGATAGGTGTAGAAAAGGCGGCGATCCCCAGCCAGAAAGCGGGATTCCAACAAAGAGGTGCGAATTTCCACATCTTTTTTCGCCTCATCGATGCACTCCTCCAGATTGCGCACCGCATGTCCCACCTCCAGCCCCAAATCCCACAAAAAATAGAGCATCTTTTCCACCTGCATCCCTACTCCAGGATGGATGCCCTCTGGCAATAAAAACAACAGATCGATATCCGAATAGGGGGCCAGCTCACCACGTCCGTAACCACCGGTGGCAATCAGGGAAAATGGAACCCCTTTGCCGGTTTGCGGATCATTGAAATGAACCTGCACCAGGGTGTAAAGTCGCCGCAAAAAGGAGTCCATCAGATAGGCGCGCCCACGGACGACAAACTGACCAGAAGCCCCCTGAAGATGAAATTGTTTCAGGTTGGCCTTGCCGGTTTCCATGGCTTCACGAAAAATACGCATCAATTCAGGACGGGTGGCTGGATCACAGGGACGTTTGCCCGATTTCTGGATCACCCCGCTAATGGTACGGCTCAGGGCGGAAAAATCTAGAATGTCATTTTTGCGAAACTTGACGACCAGCTTGGTCACGGTGGCACCCTTCCCAATGGAGTCTGCCATAAATTGGCAATCCTTCAAGTTTGACGGGATTTTCTCTCCGATTCAACCCCCTGTTTCCATCTTGACGAAGAAAAGATGATCTGGATGCTTGCTGAAACCGTTGGGAACGTGTTAAAGTGCACCGCTTGAAAAATCCTTCGCATACCGTAGGTTTCACCTTCTTGCTTCATCCACACCATGCACAATCCGGCATGTGCCAGCCTTGTCGGAGTTAGTCGGGAAAGAACATGATCAACTTTTTCAAAGGCCTTTTTTCCACCGACATGGCCATTGATCTGGGAACCGCCAACACCCTGGTCTATGTACGCGGCAAAGGAGTGGTGCTGTTTGAGCCATCGGTGGTTGCCATTCATGAAAGTTCTCGCGGAACCCGCAAGGTGCTGGCGGTGGGCAACGAAGCCAAGCGCATGTTGGGACGCACACCTGGCAGCATCGTCGCCATTCGTCCCATGCGAGATGGGGTCATCGCCGACTTTACCGTCACCGAGGCCATGCTTAAGCATTTTATCCGCAAGGTTCACAAACGGCGGTTGTTCTATTCTCCCCGCATCGTGGTTTGTGTCCCCTACGGGGCCACCCCGGTGGAACGACGGGCCATCCGTGAATCCGCCTACGGTGCCGGTGCCAGAGAGGTCTATCTCATTGAAGAACCCATGGCAGCCGCCATCGGAGCCGGTCTGCCGGTGAACGATGCCTCCGGTTCCATGGTGGTGGATGTGGGCGGTGGAACCACCGAAGTGGCCATCATCTCCTTAGGTGGCATCGTCTACTCCCGCTCCATCCGGGTGGGTGGAGATAAAATGGACGAAGCCATCGTCGCCCATGTGCGCCGCAAATATTCCCTGCTCATCGGTGAAGGAACTGCCGAGACCATCAAGATCAACTTAGGATCCGCCTATCCCCAGACCGAACGGCTGGAGATGGAAGTCAAGGGACGCGATCTGGTCAACGGGGTGCCCAAACATCAGGTGATCTCCGACCCGGAAATTCTCGACGCCCTGGCCGAACCCATCAATGCCATCGTCGAAGGGGTGCGGGTGGCTTTGGAGCGTACCCCGCCTGAACTGGCGGCGGATATTGTGGATCGGGGAATCGTCATTACCGGTGGCGGTGCCCTCCTGCGTGGACTGGATAGATTGCTCTCGGAAGAGACCGGTTTGCCCGTCATACTGGCCGATGATCCCCTTTCCTGCGTGGTTATGGGATCGGGCAAGGCTTTGGAAGAGTTGGAAGCCATGTCGGAGACCGATGTGCTGGCGGCCAACTAACGGCATCGATCCGGGGTGACCCGGAGGTGGTGAAGCCATGCTGCAATTGATCCATCTTTTTAAACTTCATCGTAACGGCTTTCTTGCCATCCTTCTGCTGATTGCCGCCCTCGCCTTGCTCTTTTCCGTGCGGGCAGGCAAGCAGAGTCTGGTGATCTTCAACCAGATGGTCCTGGATGGCGTCTCCTTTGTCCAACAGGTGGTCCACTCCCCCATGTTGGTCTATCAGGATGCCCAAGGCCGCCTCACCGAACTCCTGCGCCTGGAAGAGGACAACCGACGCCTGCGGGCCGAACTGGCCCGCCTGACCCCCAAGTTGACCCTGCTGGAAGAGATCAAACTGGAAAATCGTCGTTTGCGCTCCATGTTGGCCATGGGGGATGATCCCATCTATCGCAACATTGGTGCACGGGTCATTGGCTCCTCCTCTTCTGCCTTTTCCAGAGTCATGATCCTGGATGTGGGTTCGGAAAAAGGGGTCAAACTGGACATGCCAGTCCTCTCCGCCAAAGGATTGGTGGGACGCATTGTCGAAGTGGGACGCCACAGCTCGGTGGCCCTCTCCCTCATGGATCCCAACTCTCGGGTTCCTTCCATGGTGCAACGCAGCCGGGTGCAAGCCATTGCTGCCGGTCGCAACAATACCTTTCTTACCCTGGAATATGTGGCAACAGGCTCCGATGTCCGCAACGGGGACGCCATCATCACCTCTGGTTTAGGAGGCATCTTTCCCAAAGGATTGCCGGTCGGACGCATCACCTCGGTGCAACCCCATGGGGTGGATCTCTTTCAAAAGGTCACCATCCGCTCGGCGGTGGATTTTGATCGCCTGGAAGAGGTCAATATTTTATTGCCCCAGTATAGTAAAGAGCTGTGATCCTCTCCCCATTTTCACCCTGGATTCCCATGATGACCATGCTGTTGGCCATGGTTATTCAAGAGTTGTCCCTGCCGTGGGCCGCCTGGTCGGTGTTGCGACCTGATCTTTTGGCCATTGTCATGTTTTATTGGCGACTTTACCGCCCGGATCGCTGCACCTTATGGTTGGTTTTTCTGGTTGGCTTGCTGGAAGATGTCATGACCCACTCCCCACCCGGCTTTAACGCCTTTACCAATATGATCTTTATTCTGGTGGTAGGACGTTTTGGCACCCGCTTGCGGGCTTCCGATTTTTTGTTTCTCCTGACGGTGCTCATGGCTCTGTTGGCCATGGAAAAAATGGTACAATGGTCGTTGATGGCTTTGCAGCGACAGTTGCTGGTCCATTGGCCCCTGTTCCTCGGTCAACCGTTGGCCACCTTGTTGCTGGCCCCCCTGGTAACCGCTCTCTTGATCCGTATTCACCAATCCTGGATGGAATCTGCCAATGCTGGAAGATGATCGGGAACAATTTAAGGTGGATGCCAGGAGACGCCTCTTTTTATTGGGGGGCGTGCAGACCCTGTTGTTGTCCGCAGTGGGATTTCGTCTCTTTTATCTGCAACTACTCAAAGGGGGAACCTACCACGATCTGGCGGAAAACAATCGCATCAACTTTCAGCCCATTCCGGCACCCCGTGGTTTGATCTACGACCGCTATGGGGAAATTTTGGTGGAAAATCGTCCCGACTACCGCATCCAGATCATCCCTGAACTGGCCGGTCCCCTGCCACCCCTGCTCAATCGTCTGCAACAACTGTTGGGCATCGAGGACAAGGAGATCCAACAGGTTCTCAAGCAGGCCAAAAGGCAACGCTCCTTTCTTCCCCTCAAGGTGAAATCCCACCTGGAATGGGAGGAGTTGAGCAGTCTGGAATCCCGCATCCACACCTTTCCGGGGACCACCATTCAGGTGCAATCCCTGCGTCATTATCCCTATGACAGTCTGTCTGCCCATGTCATGGGTTATCTGGGGGATGCCAGCGACGGCGACCGGGAGGTGTTCAAAAATGAAATTATCTTCCGTTCCGGCGATTTGGTGGGCAAGTCGGGACTGGAACGCCGTTATGAAACCCGGCTGCGGGGCAAGGAGGGCATCCAGGAGATGGAGGTCAACGCCCTGGGACGCATCGTGCGAGAACTACGCCGCACCCCACCCCAGTCAGGAGAGGACCTCACCCTCACCTTGGATATCGACTTGCAAAAAGCCGCCGAAAACTCCCTGGGTGAGCGACCGGGTGCGGTGGTGGTGATGAATCCCAATACCGGCGAAGTGTTGGCCATGGTGAGTTATCCCTCCTACAACCCCAATGAATTTATTCGGGGTATCACCAACAAACAGTGGAAAGAACTCACCTCCCATCCAGACAAACCCCTTAACAACAAGGCGGTGCAGGGCCACTATCCTCCCGGTTCCACCTTCAAGATGGTGGTGGCCCTGGCAGCCATGCATGAAGGGGTTCTTTCTCCCAGCGATACAGTCTTTTGCCCTGGTTTTGTGGAACGACAAAATCATACCTACCATTGCTGGAAACGAGGAGGACATGGCACCGTCGGGGTGGTGCAGGCCATTGCTCAATCCTGTGATGTCTTTTTCTACAAAATTGCAGAACGCCTTGGTGTGGATGCCATCGAGCGCATGGCCAAATACATGGGATTAGGGGAGCGAACAGGTATTGGTCTGGAAGGGGAACGCCCCGGTTTGATCCCCACCAAAGCCTGGAAGCGCAGTGCCATGAATACGGTCTGGTATCCCGGTGAAACTCTGGTAACCTCCATTGGTCAAGGGTATGTCCTGGCCACCCCGCTGCAATTGGCCTGCATGGTCAGTACCATTGCCAATGGTGGCTCTTATTATCAGCCTATTCTGGTGCGCCCCCCACCAGGGGAAACGGTGGTGCCGAAAAAACAATTCAACTTCAATCCCAACCTGCTGGGCTATGTGAAAACAGGGATGGAAGAGGTGTTGCACGGCCCCCGTGGCACCGCCAAAGCCACCTCCCCCAAGTTGGTACGCGCCGCTGGCAAAACAGGCACCTCCCAGGTAGTGCGGGTGCGACGTACCGAATCGGGCAAGGCCATCAACCCCAACGAACGACGATTTCAGGATCACGCCTTGTTTGTCTGTTATGCCCCGGTCAGCAATCCCGAACTCTCCATCTCGGTGATCGTCGAACATGGTGGACACGGCAGCTCCGCTGCCGCTCCGGTGGCAACCCGTATTCTGGATTATTATTTTGCCCGCAAGGAAAAGTCGGCGGGGGTGCAATCGTGAGAGCTTCCCGGAAAGGCAATCTACTGCCACCTGTTGGTCCCCACGCCAACCGCACCTGGGAAAAATTGAGCCGTTTTCCCTGGGGGATGCTGGTGTTGATCTTTGCCCTGGTCACCATCGGTCTGGTGGTGCTCTATTCGGCGGTGGGAGGCGGGGCCAGTTCCACCATGGCCATTCGACAGGTTATTCACTTTATCGTTGCCTTGATTTTACTCTTTGCCGTCTCCCTCACCAACGATCAATTTTTCCTGCGCTATGCCTATGTCATCTATTTTGGCATCCTCCTGTTGCTCATTGCGGTGGCGGTGTTGGGCATCGTTGGCATGGGGGCCAGACGCTGGCTGGATTTGGGTGGTTTTCGCCTGCAACCTTCGGAAATGATGAAAGTGGCGGTGATCCTGGCCCTCGCCCGCTATTTTCATGATCGGGGAGTGGTCAATCCCTTGCGATTTCGGGATTTGATCGTCCCTGCCCTGCTCCTGGGAGTGGCGGCTGGCCTGATCATCAAACAGCCCGATCTGGGAACCGCCGTCATGGTGCTGGCCGCCGGCGGGGTGGTCATTTTTGTGGCAGGATTGCCCTGGAAATATATCTTTCTCATGGTAACCACCTTTGTTGCTGCCGCCCCCATTGCCTGGAAGTTTATGCATGACTACCAGCAAAAACGCATCCTTACCCTGCTCAATCCTGAAGGAGATCCCCTGGGGGCAGGATATCATATCATTCAGTCCAAGATTGCCGTCGGTTCGGGTGGCATGATGGGTAAGGGGTATCTTAAAGGCAGTCAAAGCCATTTGGATTTTCTGCCTGAGCAGCATACCGACTTCATCTTTTCCGTGCTGGCAGAAGAGTGGGGATTTATCGGTGGCATGGTTCTCTTGGGACTGTTCGCCTTGTTGATCCTGCGGGGGTTGTTGATTGCCGCCAACGCCAGAGATCGTTTTGGTCTGTTGGTGGCAAGTGGCATCATCAGTTTGATTGCCTTTCAAGTGATCATCAACCTGGGAATGGTGATCGGTATCTTTCCTGTTGTGGGTATTCCCCTTCCCCTGGTCAGTTATGGCGGAAGCTCCATGGTGACCATTATGGGTGCCCTGGGAGTCATGGCGCATATCGCCATCCACTCCAAACCATTGCCATAATCGTCAAAGAGCATTAAAAAGCATGTTTGTTGGTGTACATTCCCAAGCTTTGAAAGGAGATCGTCTCATGAAACTTTCCCACCTGGCCGGGCAACTCTCCCTGGAAATGCGGGGGGAGGATGTGGAGATTACCGCCATTGCCCCTTTGGAAGTGGCCAGCGGCGAAACCCTCTCCTTTCTCACCGATGGGCGTCATCTGGAGGCTTGCAGCAAGGCCGCCGCCATCATGACCACTCCCCAACTGGCGGCCAAACTGACCATGCCGTTATTGGTCTCTGCCACACCGGCGTTGGATTTGGCCAAAGCGGCCCGCTTGCTGAACTACCAGGAGTTGACGGTAACCGGTATCCATCCCACAGCCGTCATTCACGAAACCGCCCGTCTCGCCCCTGGCGTGGTGGTGGGACCGTTGGCGGTGATCGGGGCACAGGTGGAGATTGGGGAGGATACGGTCATCCATGCCGGGGCCATCATCCATGAACGCTCCATCATCGGTGCACGCTGTATTATTCAGAGCCATGCGGTGATTGGTTCCGAGGGGTATGCCTATGAATGGGATGGCCAAAGACACCAGCGCATTCCCCATTTCGGTATTGTCCGCATTGGCAACGATGTGGAAATTGGGGCTGGAACCACCATCGACCGGGCACGCTTCGCCGAAACCGTGGTGGGGGATGGTACCAAGATGGATAATCTGGTCCAGATCGGCCACAATTGCATTATCGGTCGCCATTGTCTCATCATCGCCCAAGTGGGCATTGCCGGCTCCTGCCGAATCGAAGATGGGGTGGTTCTGGCTGGACAGGCGGGGGTAGCTCCCCATTTGACCATTGGACGGGGTGCTCGCATTGCCGCCTCCAGCGGTGTGGCAGAAAATGTGCCTGCCGGGGTCACCTGGTCGGGTTGGTGGGCCACCGGTCACAAGGAAAATTTGGCGGGAATCATCGCTCTGCGCAAACTGCCCGAGTTTATGCGCAAGGTGACCGCCTTCATGAAAAAATATGGAGAGTAAATCCATGGATATGGAAGAACATGTGGCCAAACGCTACTCCCAGGGGGCAGAGCAGGTGGAACCCTCCCTCTGCTGCCCGGTGAGCTATCCTGCCGAACTGCTGGCCATGCTGCCCCAGGAGATCATCGACAAGGATTACGGCTGCGGCAACCCCTCCCTCTATGTGCAACCGGGAGATACGGTGTTGGATTTGGGTTCCGGGGGTGGCAAGGTGTGTTATATGGCCGCCCAACTGGTGGGCACCGGGGGCCGGGTGATCGGCGTGGATATGAACGATGACATGTTGGCCTTGTCTCGTAAATATCAGGGTGAGATTGCCGCCAAGCTGGGGGAGGATCGGGTCGTCTTCCACAAGGGACGCATTCAGGATTTGGCTTTGAGCCTGGACAAGGTGGAGGAGTACCTTCGACACCAACCGGTGAGCACCCTGGACCAACTCAATGAATTTCTGGCCTGGCAACGGGATATGCGGCAAAACGCCCCCATGATTGCCGACAACAGTGTGGATCTGGTCATCTCCAACTGTGTCCTCAATTTGGTCAACGAGGAGGAAAAACGTCAGTTGGTGCAGGAAATTTATCGGGTAGTCAAACCGGGCGGGCGCATTGCCATCTCCGATATTGTTTGTGATGAATTGCCGCCAGAGGCCTTGAAAAAGGATCCCCATTTGTGGTCCGGTTGCATCTCCGGTGCCTTTCAGGAACGGGAGATGATCACCGCCTTTGCCCAGGTGGGATTCAGTGCCGTGGCCTTCAGTGAATGGCAGGCCGCCCCCTGGCAGGTAGTGGAAGGGATCGAGTTTCGTTCCGTCACCTTGACGGCGGTAAAACATCCCCGTCATCAGGAGAGCGACCGGGGACATGCGGTGATCTATCGCGGCCCCTTCGCGGTGGTGGAAGATGAGCAGGGACGGCGTTTTCCCGCCGGGGAGCGGGTGGCGGTCTCGACGGAATCTTTCCGGCAATTGGGGGATGGGGCGTATGGAGATGCCTTTATTCGCTTGACCCCGCCCCGGCTGGCCTCTCCAACACCCTTTGACCTGCCCAGTGGCAGTCGGCGTCCTGCTACTGTGACCAGGGGTGGCCATACCGCACTGGTGATTGGCAAAACATCTTGTTGTTGATCTTCCCCGTCAAGGAGGGAGCATGAGGAACGTTCGCAATCGTAGCATGGTCCCCTGGTCCCTGCCGGATTGGCTTTTGTCGCCTTTACTGGCGGCCTGTTTTTTGGGATTTTACAACCAACGATTCTGGTTGGAGCTGGCAGGGGCTACGGCCACCTCCTCTGACAATCCCCGTTTGTTCATGCTCGCGTTGACAACGGCCATCTTTTTGTTGCTGACGGCAGCCATTCATCTTTTCTCCATCCCTTATGTTTATAAGCTGGTGTTGGTGCCCGTCATCATTTTGTCGGCGGCGGCCTCCCATTTTTGTGATGCCTACGGGGTTTATATCACCCGCGACATGATGCGCAACGTCTTTGCCACCGATCCCATGGAAGCAGGCGATTTATTGACTTGGCCCTTGGGGTGGCGATTGTTGCTGTGGGGGATCATCCCAGCCTGGATCCTCATCAAACTGCCCGTCTCCCATCCAGAAGACTTGGCGGGGTATGGACGCAAGATTTTGATTCTGCTTGTCCTGCCCTTGCTGGCAGCGGGGGTGGTATTGGGGGATTATTCCCAGTTTGCCGCCTTCTTCCGCAACAATCGTCAGGTCAAACATGTATTGATTCCCAGCAATTATCTTTATGCCACAACCAGCTATTTTAATCGTCTCTATCAAAACAAAAATCGCACCCTGGTACGTATTGGGGTGGATGTGGGCAAACCAAAAAATCCGGTAATGCCCCGGCTGCCGGTATTGGCGGTGGTGGTGGTAGGTGAAACCGCTCGGGGGCAAAATTTTTCCCTGGCGGGATATGGACGCACCACCAATCCCCGTTTGAGCCAGGTCAAAGATCTTTTGTATTTTAATAATGTTTCCTCTTGTGGCACCGATACTGCCATTTCCTTGCCCTGTATGTTCTCCCTGTTTGACCGGGATGAATATGATGCAGACAAGGCCAAATATCAGGAAAACGTCCTGGATGTGATCCAGCGGGCCGGGGTGCGGGTGGTGTGGCTGGAAAATCAGTCGGGTTGCAAGGGGGTGTGTGACCGGGTGGCGCAGAATATTCTCACCCACAAGCAGGATCCCACCTATTGCAGCACCGGCGAATGCCATGATGAAATTTTGTTGCAGGCCCTGGAACAAATTTTGACCGATACCCCAAGGGATACCCTGGTGGTATTGCATCAAATGGGCAGCCATGGTCCCGCCTATTACAAGCGATATCCGTCCAAATTTGAACAATTCACCCCGGTTTGCCAATCCGCCGATTTAAACAAGTGCAGCCGCCAGGAGATTGTCAACGCCTATGACAACACCCTCTTGTACACCGATCATGTGTTGGCATCGGTGATCGAATTGTTGCAGGTGCAGGAAAACCGTTATGAGTCTCTCATGCTCTATGTTTCCGACCATGGGGAGTCTTTGGGGGAGAATAATCTCTATTTACACGGCATCCCCTACGCCCTGGCCCCCCAGGAGCAGACCAAGGTTCCCATGGTGATGTGGTTGTCGGAGGGATATCGGCGGGATTTTGCCGTGGATTTTGGGCATTTATCCCGGCAGCGGGAGACCCCCTGGAGTCACGACCATTTGTTTTCCACCCTCATGGGATTTTTTAATCTGGCAAGCCAGGTCTATCGTCCACAGATGGATATTTTGACAGGCAGTCGCAAGGCGGCACCGGTTACGGATCCTGGCAATGATATTCCTAGAAAGCCATGATCCTATTTTAATTCGAATAGATTGCTCCTGGGCATCCTGGAGGATGGGCCATGAAAATTTTTGCTGAGCAAATCTATAAAAACAATTTAGTTGCAATTATGCGCAAGATGCGTATCATGTTCCCTAATAATACCCGCCAAGGCTATGCTCCTCGGAGTATCCTCAAACCGGCGGGTTTCTTTTTTTGGGGAGCTTGTCTTCAGGAGGCTTCCCATGCACTTTGATAAGCCTCCCAAAACCTTCGCGGAACAGATTGCCCTGTTGCAATCACGGGGGATGGTTATCGACGACGAAGATTCTGCCCGTCACTACCTTGCCCATCTGAATTATTATCGCCTCACTGTCTATTGGTTGCCTTTTGAGGCCGACCACACCACCCATATCTTCAAACCGGGCACGCGATTTGAAGCGGTTCTCAACCTGTACGTCTTTGATCGGGAATTACGCCTGCTGGTGATGGACGCTATCGAGCGGGTGGAGGTCTCCCTGCGCACCCAATGGGCTTACCATTTGGCCCATGGTCATGGTGCCCACGCCTTTATGGAAGTGTCCTTGTGCGAGAAGCCAGACCGGTGGCAGCGGGACATGGGGAGTCTCTGCGAGGAGATCGAACGCTCCGATGAGGTGTTCATCCAGCACTACCGAAACAAGTATGACCACCCGAAATTGCCGCCGGTCTGGGCCGTGTGCGAGGTGATGTCTCTGGGGCTGTTGTCGCGTTGGTTTACCAACCTGAAGCCCATGCCCATTCGTCGGAATATCGCTGCGACCTATGGGTTGGATGATCGGGTTCTGCAATCCTTCTTGCGCCATCTTGCCTATATCCGCAACCTGTGCGCCCATCACAGCCGCCTGTGGAACCGTCGTTTCACGGTAACCATGGCCTTGCCACGCACCAAACCTGCCAATCTGGTCGCTGATTTTCACCATGCCGAGGACCGCAAGATTTACAACACCCTGGTGATGCTGTCCTGGATGATGAACAGGATCTGTCCGGCTCATCATTGGACGGTACGTTTAATGGACCTGCTTAAACGGCATGCCATTCGCCCAGAGGCTATGGGGTTTCCAAGAGACTTTGCCACGCGCTCCATATGGCGGATGAAGGCAGGAGCCTAGACATGACTGTTTCCCCTCATACCCCGTACAATAAGGCGGCTTTTACTGGAACCCAACTGCGACCGCAGCCATTTTTGCTGAACGCCTCCCCACCTGAACTCTTGCCAAAGGAATCTCCTTGAACCGCCAGCATCGCCGATCCGCCAAACCTGCCCCTGGCCAAACCAAAGATTGGTTTGCAGAGGGTATTGGTCATTTGGAGCGGGGGCAGTGGACGGCGGCCCAAGAGTGTTTTTTGAAAATTGCTTCTGAACATCCGGCCCGCTTTGCCGCCCTGGCCAATTTGGGATGGATCGCCCTGCAACAAAACCGTCCCCGTGAGGCGGTGGAATTATTGCTTCAATCTCTTGCCCTGCAACCCGATGAAATCAATACCCTCAATACATTGGGGGTGGCTTGGCAATCCCTGGGAGAGCATGAGGAAGCGGTGCTGATTTATCAAAAAATTTTGCAGCAACAGCCCCAACACAGCCAAACCCTCTTCAACCTGGCCACCGCCCACCAAGAATTGGGGCAGTTGGAACAGGCCGCAGAAACGTATAAAACACTGCTCAACCTGCAACCCAACCATGTGGAATCTTGGTGCAACCTGGGACTATTGAACAATCTACTTTCCCAAGCCGATGCAGCCCAACAATGCTACCGGAAAGCCTTGACCCTCAAACCCAACCATGTGGATGCCATCAACAATTTGGCCTTGACCCTGAAAGGTTTGGGCCAACTGGAGGAGGCGGAAAAACTCTTTCGCCGGGGGTTGCGTTATGCCCCAGAGCATGTGGAAACCTTGAGCAATCTGGGACTCTTGTTGCTGGAAAACCACCAGTTGACCGCTGCCCAAGAGTGCCTGCAAAAGGCAATAATCCTTGCCCCCCAACGCTGGGAAATTCGCAACCATCTGGGCATGACCCTGCAAAAACAAGGCAACCTGGAGGCCGCCGAAGAGTGCTATCGGCAAATTTTGGCTGAATCCCCCCACGCCCTGGAGGCCCTCAATAATTTGGGAGTGCTATTGCACGAAGGTGGACAACTGGCCGAAGCAGAACATGTCTTCCGTACCCTGTTAAAAAGACAACCCGACAATGGTACCGCTCTGGTCATGGCCCACTACTGCGCCCAATATCAATGCAAATGGACAACCTTGGTGGAAGATGGTGAGGCCCTCTGCCAGGCGGTTCGTAACGGAGTGGTGGTGCAACCCTTCCCCTTACTCTCCCTCCCCTATGAGTTGTTGAATGTCCCCTCTCCCTTGGAATTGCAACAACAAGCTGCCGTCAACCATGCCAAAAAACACTATCCGCCCCTCCCCTCCCTGGCCCCAGAGTGGCGGTTTGATCCCCAACCCCAACGATTGAAAATTGGCTACCTCTCCCACGATTTTCGCAACCATCCCGTTGCCTGTCTTGCTGCCAGCTTCTTTGCCAGCCATCATCGCCAACAGTTTGAAATTATCGCCTACTCCTATGGGGAGGATGATGGTCAGGAGACCCGTCGCCAGGTCATGCAGGCGGCTGACCGCTTTGTGGATATCCGCTCCCTGGATCATGATGCCACTGCCCGCCTGATCGCCGCTGATGGCATCCACATTTTGGTGGAAATGACCGGCCATACCAAGGGAAGCCGCCTGGCCATCACCTCCCGCCGTCCCGCCCCCCTCCAGGTGGCCCTGTTGGGCTATCCCGCCACTTTGGGTTGTGATTTCCTGGATTATTTTGTGGCTTCCCGCCATGTCATACCACAACAAGCGGAGAAATATTATACCGAGAAGGTTATTTTGCTCCCTAACGGTGTTCTGCCCAACGACTGGCGGCGACAAACAGTGCAACTGCAAACACCCCGCCGACTAGATTACGGCTTGCCCGAACAGGGATTGATTCTGGCTAATTTCAACGCAAACTATAAAATTACTCCTCAAGTTTTCGATATTTGGATGGATATTCTTCGCCAGCAGCCGGACAGCATTCTGTGGTTGTGGAGTTCCAATCCCCAGTCCATACAAGAGTTGCGCAGGCAGGCGCAAGAACGGGGGGTGGCGGCCCAACGGCTGCATTTTGCTCCCTGGCTACCCTATGAGCAACACCTGTCTCTTTTTCGACTGGTGGACCTGTTTCTGGATACCTATCCCTACAATGCCAGCTCCACAGCCAATGATGCCCTGTGGGCTGGATGTCCCCTTCTCACCTGTCAGGGGGAGACCTGCATCTCTCGTTCTGCCGGTGTTCAGGTGATTGCTCTGGGCTTGGGTGAGTTAGTCACCGACTCTTTGGCCGATTATGCACAACTGGCCAAACAACTGGTGGCGAATCCCCATCGTCTACAGGAACTTCGTCAGCGACTTGCCCTGAACCGGACCACCACCACCCAGTTTGATACCCAAGCCTACACCCGCAGCCTGGAAGCGGCCTATCAGGCCATTTGGCAGCGATTCAGCCAGGGATTGCCGCCCCAGTCCATGGAAATAACGTGTCGTTAAAAATGGCTTGCCAATAATAAACATTATGTTTATTATTGGCAGCATGATTAAAACCTTCTCCGATAAAAGAGCAGCAGTGTTTAGTGGTCTGTATATCAAGGGACTATCACCTGATATCGCAGTCCGCGCCCGTAAAAAATTGATTCAAATTCATCGTGCGGTGCGTGTGGAAGATTTACGACTTCCCCCATCGAACCACCTTGAGAAATTGTTGGGCAATCGGGAAGGACGATGGAGCATCCGTATCAATGATCAATGGCGGGTTTGTTTCTGCTTTGTTGACGGGGATGCATTCGACGTGGAAATGGTTGATTATCACTAGGGAAGTACCATGACAATCCAAATTGAAGATCTTTCTCACCTGGATTTTTCTGAAGAAGCCAGTGGGGGGTACATTCCACCGGCTCATCCAGGAGAGTTTCTTAAAGAGATCATGGAAGAGATGCATCTAAGCCAGTATGGTTTGGCCAAATCTCTGGGCGTGTCTGCCATGCGGATCAGTCATATTGTCCATGGCAGGCGTCCTGTGACAGCAGAAATGGCCATTCGTTTGGGTCTGTGTTTTGGTCAATCCCCAGAATATTGGCTTG
Organism: Magnetococcales bacterium; assembly: GCA_015233935.1. Lineage (GTDB taxonomy): Bacteria > Pseudomonadota > Magnetococcia > Magnetococcales > JADFXB01 > JADFXB01. Next base: position 53,556 of record JADFXB010000006.1, read on the forward strand.
GCCTGCAAAGTCAGTACGACATGGATATAGCCAAGAATACCATGCTGGAAAAACTAACAGCAACCATCACTCCGCTGCATGCTGCATAACTTGGATTTACGTCAACACCAAGTCACATGGCCAGTTTTCCGGTCAAATCATAATCCTGGGAATCGGTGATCTCCACCGGGATCATCTCCCCTGCTTTGATGCGCATGGCAGGCAGTTTGACCACCCCATCCACCTCCGGGGCCTGTCCCCAGGTACGTCCCAACAAGCCACCTTCCGGGTTGACCCCATCCACCAGCACCGGAACCACCTGTCCCCGCCATTGCTGCAATTTTTCCCGACTGATCTCCTGTTGCAGCGTCATCAGCCGATGGCGACGCTCTTCTGCCACTTGGGGAGGAACCTTGTCGGCCATGCCGTGGGCGATGGTGCCCGCCTCGTCGGAATAGGTGAAGACCCCCACATGGTCAAAGCGACTTTCCGCCACAAATTGGAGCAAATTTTCAAACTCCTCCTCGCTCTCACCGGGAAAACCCACAATATAGGTGGAACGCAACACCGACTCGGGAAGATGATGGCGAATACGTTCCACCAGTTTTTTCAGGGAGTCGGCCCGCTCCGCCCGCCGCATGCGGGTTAACACCGCTGAGTCGGCATGCTGCAAGGGAATATCCAGATAGGGCAGAATTTTTTCCGATTCGGCAATGGTCTGCAACAATTCGTCGGTGACCAGGGTGGGATAGAGGTAGAGCAGGCGGATCCAGCTCAACTTGGGTGTTTTATCCAGTGCCCTTAACAGGGAGGCCAAACTTTCACGAGGTTGCAAATCCCGCCCATAAAGGGTGGTGTCCTGGGAGATCACCACCAGCTCCCGCACCCCGCGCCGGGCCAGTTCCGCTGCCTCACTGACAATATCCTCCGCCGGTCGGGAACGATAAGGACCGCGTATGGAGGGAATGACACAAAAGGCGCAGGTGTTGCTGCACCCTTCGGCAATCTTCAGATAGGCCACATGGGGCAGAGTGGCCAGCAGACGTTGACCAGGGGGTTGCACACTTTCACCCGCCGGGGCAATGTTGATGATGGTCTTGGCCTTTTTCCCCTTTTTGTCACCGGAACGCTCATCCAGAAGGGGCAATATTTGGTGGTATTGCTCCACACCGGTCAATAGATCAATGCCGGGAATTTCCTGGGCAAGGGCGGCCCCCTGCCGTTGGGCCAGGCAGCCGGTGACCACCAACTGTTTGCCGGGGTGGGCCGCCTTGATGGCCGCCATCTCCAGAATAGCCTCCCGGGATTCCTGCTCCGCCTCGGCCAGAAAGCCGCAGGTGTTGACCACCAGCACGTCGGCATCCTGGGGAGAGGGGGTCACCTGATAGCCGTGGCGCACAAAGTGGCCCAGCATATATTCGGTATCCACCAAATTTTTTGGACACCCCAGGGAGATCACCCCCACAGTGCGATGTTGAACCATGCGCCCACCCCGTTTGCCCCCACCCATGGTCTACTCCCGAAAATTATTGAACTGCAAAGGTTGACCGAAATCCTCTTCCTTGAACAGGGCAATGATCTGCTGTAAATCGTCCCGATTTTTGCCGGTCACCCGCACCTGTTCCCCCACAATGGCCGCCTGCACCTTGATGCGGCTCTCCTTCACCTTTTTCACCAGCAGCTTGGCCAGGTCTTGTCCCACACCCTGTTTGACATTGATCACCTGCCGCACCAGACCGCCGGAGGCCCCCTCAATTTTGCCATAATCCAGAGCGCGTACATCCACTTGCCGCCGCACCAGTTTGGAACGCAAAATTTCATCCACCTGTTCCAATTTATAGTTATCGTCGGCGGTGATGGTGATTACCGCCTTTTCATGTTCGATGCGGCACTTGCTGTTTTTAAAATCATAACGGGTGCCAATCTCCTTGACGGATTGATTGACCGCATTTTCAACCTCTTGCAAATTGGTTTCGGAAACCACATCAAAGGATGGCATATCAACGTCCTCCCATGTCTTCCACCACATCCACCCCATGGGGAGGATCAAAATTGAACCTCTCTGGGCTGATGGGTTTGTTTTGCACCCAACGGTCAAAGATAATTTGGGAGCGAACTCCCAATGAGTCCACCACCTCCATACCCAGCAAACGATCCTTTTCCCGATCCATGGCCATGATGATCTCTTTCACGGCACCCTCTTTTTTGGGGGTCAGGCGCAGGGTGGGACCAGGCCACAGGGAGTCCCCCACCACCTGCCAGGAAAAACTCTCTTCGATGGAGCCACCAGCAGTGAAAAACCCTGCCGGGGTCTCCTTGATCTTGTCGTTAGAGGTGCGGGTGGCCTGTTTCAAGTCCGGCTCATAATACCACACCACCACCCCATCGGAGACGATGAGCTGCTCATGGGGTGTCTTGTAATCCCAGCGAAAACGACCGGGACGGGCGGCGGAAAAATGACCGGTGCTCTCTTGCGGGCTGGCTCCGCTGCCGATGGATTGCTGCACAAAGTCGGCTTCCAAAGTATTCAGTTGATCCACCCATTTTTGCAGCCGTTGCAGGAGGGTACGGTCTGGTTTGTCACTGCCACACTCTGCTGAAATGGACAGAAACATGAGAGCACAGAGCAGGAATCGCAAAAACATGACGGGCTGCCTTGAGAAGGGGTTGAACAACAAGCCGGATTTCTTCATCCTGGAAATGGTGTTATACCATGCAGGTGGTCGTCAAACAAAAATTTTCACCTGGACAGTAAGAGGAAAGCGGAAATCATGTGTGGGATTGCAGGGCGGCTATCCTGGCAACACCCGGCGAATCGCCACCTGGTGACCCGCATGACCCGTTCCTTGGCCCACCGGGGGCCGGATGCACAAGGCATCTATTGCCAAGGCCCCATGGCTCTGGGCCATCGTCGCCTGTCCATCATCGATCTTGATCCCCAGTCCAACCAACCCATGGTGCATCCCACTGGTGAACAGGTCATTGTTTTTAACGGGGAGATCTATAATTTTCAGGAGTTGCGCCGGGAGTTGACCGCCTTGGGCAGTCGTTTTGTCACCAAGGGAGATACCGAGGTGATCCTGGAAGCCTATCGTCAATGGGGATTGGGGTGTCTGCGTCGTCTGGCGGGCATGTTTGCCTTTGCGTTGTGGGATGAACCCCGGCAAAGATTGCTGCTGGCACGGGATCGCCTGGGTAAAAAGCCCCTCTATTACTATCCCCTCGCCGATGGCGGGGTGGCCTTTGCCTCCGAGTTGAATGCCCTATTGCAGGATCCCCAACTGCCCCGTCAGGTCAATCTGACCGCCTTGAGCCATTTTCTCTCCCTCAACTATACCCTCCACCAGCATCCCATGGTGCAAGGGGTCAAGCGGTTGGCAGCGGCCAGTTATGTGGTGGTGGAGCAAGAGGGTATTTCAAAAGAACACCTGTATTGGGACCTGGCCCATTATTTCCACAACAAGGTCCACTACAACAGCGATGCAGAGGCCGCTGAGGCGTGTAATGCCCTGTTGGAAGAGGCGGTTCGTCCACGATTGGTCAGTGATGTCCCCCTGGGAGCCTTTTTGAGTGGCGGCATCGATTCATCGGCGGTGGTGGCGGCCATGTGTCGCTTTCAGGGAGCGGAGCAGGTGACCACCTTTTCCGCCGGTTTTCGCCAGGCCAGTTATGACGAAACCACCAAATCCCTGCTGGTGGCCAAATTATTGGGGGTCAACCATGTGGAAGAGATGGTGGAGCCGGTCACCGCCCACATGTTGCCCCAACTGGTGCGCTATCTGGATGAACCCTTTGCCGATACCTCCCTGTTTCCCATGTTTCGTCTGGCAGAACTGGCAAAAAAACAGGTGACGGTGGTGTTGACGGGGGATGGGGGCGACGAACTCTTTGGCGGCTATTCCACCTATACCGCCGATCAACTCCACCATGTAAGCCGTTGGATACCGGGTTGGTTGACCCATTGGATCGGGCGGGCAGCGGATCGACTGTTGCCTGTCTCTCTAGATAAAGTGGGAATCGACTTTCAAATTCGCCAATTTTTATCCGGTCATGCCCATGGACAACCCCGTGCCCACTACAGTTGGCGCACCATTTTTCAGGAGCAGGAAAAGGTGGACCTGGTGCTGCCCGAATGGCAGCAGAAGGTGGCGGAAGCAGATCCTTGCACCCATTTTGAGGAAGCCTGGCAGCAGATGGCGGGCTGTCACTATCTGGACCGGGCCATGTATGTGGATTTTAAAACTTGGCTGGTAGACGACATTTTGGTGAAGGTGGACCGTACCACCATGGCCCATGGCTTGGAGGCCCGTTGTCCCTTTCTGGACCATCGCCTGGTGGAATTTGCCGCTTCGTTGCCTGTCCGATTTAAAATCAAAGGATTGCAACGCAAGCATATTCTCAAGCGCAGTCAGTCCACTTGGCTGCCTGCCAACATTGTGCATCGACGCAAAGAGGGATTTTCCGCCCCGGTCTCCCACTGGTTGATCGGCAAGGGTGAGAACGATTTTTCCCAATTTCGCCGCTTGGCCCTGGCCCCCGATTATTTGCGCCAGGATCGGGTGGGGCAATTGTGGAACGATATGGCCGACCGCACCCGAGACAATGGCATGCGCTTATTGGGTTTGATCATGTTTCATTTATGGCTGGAAAAAATCAACCGTCCCCTATCCCACCAGGAAACAGAGCCAAATTCCTAAACCAATCCAGCGATTGGCCAGAAAGGCATGCAAAAGCCTGTCAGTTTGATAGCCCTGGCAGCGATGGAGTTGCCAAACCATATGCCCCGCCGTAATCAGCAGCCCGCCAAAATAAAACCAGGAAAGGTGAAGGCGCACCCCCACCCAGGCCAATAACAATAAGGTCAAGAGGTAGAGGATACCGGTGGCCACCACATCATAACGTCCAAACAGGATGGCGGTGGAGTGGACCCCTATTTTTAAATCATCGGGACGATCCATCATGGCATAGATGGTGTCATACCCTGCCGCCCAGCAGAGGGTGGCGGCAAAGATTAACCAGGCCTCCAGGGGGACGCTGGCGGTCACCGTCGCCCAGGCAATGATCACCCCCCAACCGAAGGCAGCCCCCATGTAAAATTGGGGAAAAGAGATATATCGCTTGGTAAAAGGATAACTCACCGCCAGCCAGGCCCCCGCCACACAATAGAGCAGAGCGGTGGCAGGCAGGGTGAGGGCGATGGTCAGGGCGATGGCCAATAAAAAAATCAACAAACCAAGGGCAGGGGCAACGCCAATTCGACCGGCGGCCAGTGGGCGTTCTTTGGTGCGTGCCACATGGGGATCAATATTGCGGTCGGCCAGATCGTTGGCCACACACCCTGCCGAGCGCATGACAAAGGCCCCCACGGCAAAGATGACCAGCAACCAGGGATCGGGTCTGCCCTGGGAGGCCGCAGTCAATGCCCAAAGGGAGGGCCACATGAGCAGCCAGGTACCAATGGGACGATCCACCCGCATCAACTTTAACATTTCCCGCCCCAGGGGCCAGGGAATTCGCTCCACCCAATGGCTCATCTTGTCATCCGTGTAAATGGTGCTCGGGTTCTTTCCCCAATTGGAGAGAACTCCTTCGTCATTTTAGCACTCTATGCTATGTTGCCCAAGAGACGTTGGACAAGGTCCACTTTTGTTGGGGGTGTCATGAAAAAAATTGGGATAGGGATATTAGGAATACTGGCATCGGTCGCCATGGCCGGGGAAGAGGCGTGCCATTGTCTGTACAATAAAGAGAGCGACCAATGGATCCGCAATTGCAAGTTGCAGGGTGAGGGTAAACAACACGCCTGTTACGATTTTGCCACCAAGGAGCATCGACGGCTGGAGTTGCAGGAACCGGGTCAGTGGCAGGTGGTGGAAGCCGGACAAAAAGGTTGCACCCCCTGTAAATATGTCCACCCTGGACTGGCCCTGCCCCGTGGCGGGCAATGATTGCGGAGTTGAAACCATGAGAAGATCCCCCAACGTCACCCCTCCCGAAACCACCGCGCCTTCTTCCGAGAAGATAGGTCCTTTGACTTGGCTCTCGGCGGCAGCCGGGCTGGTGTTTTTTCTCTACATCATTGGTTGGAGTTATGCGGCCAACTATTTTGGACATTTCAACCTGGGGTTGGCGACTCTGCAACTGCCGGTGGAATATGTGCTGGTCTACGCCTTTTACGCCCTGAAGGTTTTATGGTGGGCGGTGCTGCTTTTTGTCGCCTTTGTGGCCATCGATCTGTTTTTCCTGTGGTGGTTGGGCTTTTTCCCCTGGTATGCCCGGCAATCCACCAACACCCGATTGGTCTTGTGGATGGTATTGGCTTTGGTGACGGTCTCGTTGGGTGGCAAATTGGGCGAAATTTCCGCTCGGCAAGCCTTTGAATATGGCATGGTGAAGGGTTTTCCTGAAATGCCTGCGGTCAAGGTGACCTTGCGGGATGATAAAAATCCCCTCAACAAAGGTTTGCAAAGTGGTTGTTACCGCTTGTTGGCTCAAACCCAGCAGCCGGATAATCTCTATCTGGTGCAGGTGGCTCCCATGGTAAGCGGTATGCCGGTGCAGGTGGTGGCGGGTCGGCAAGTAGCCGCCATGCGGATTCTGGCGGAAATTCCCTCTTGCGACATAGTTCGTTAACTCTATCTTTTCTGCTTGTGAGTGCTCTCATGAAATTTCCCCGTTCCATCAAGTGGCAAATCACTTTGTTGGCTGGTTTTTGTTTGCTGGTTGCCCTCACCGGAGTGGTGACCCTCTCGGCTCTGGAGTTGCGGCGGGAGGCCATCGATTTGGCCACCACCCAGGCGGTGGACACCGCCCGTCTGCGGGCCATGGACATTCGCATGCGACTGGATCGTGCCTTGACAGTGGCCAGGACCATGGCCCAACTGCTGTCCGCCATGCCGGAAAATTCCCAAACCATGACCATGAACCGCTCCGATGTCAGTCTGATGTTGAAAACCCTCCTGTTGCGCAACCAGGATTTACAAACCTCCTATACTGGCTGGGAACCCAACGCCTTCGACAACCAGGATGAAGCCTGGCGCAATCGGGAGGGCCACGATGATACCGGTCAGTTTCTCCCCTGGTGGACCCGTGGGGATGGGGAGCTGAAACTGGAATGGTTGACCGATATTGCCGATACCACCACCAATGATTTTGGGGTGCGGGCAGGCGACTATTACATGTTGCCCAAGGAGTCCAAACGTGATTTTGTCATGGACCCTTATCTTTATGATGTACAGGAAAAGAAGGTTTTGCTGGTCTCTTTGGTCTCCCCCATCGTGTTGCAGGATCGGTTTCTGGGTATCGCGGGCGTAGATATTGCCTTGGATTTTCTGCAAAAACTGGCAGACAACGTGGATTTATACAACGGAACCGCCCGCATGTTGCTGGTGAGCCGGGTGGGTATGGTGGCAGGGGCAACCCGACAAGCCGAACATGTGGGCAAGGCCCTGAAAGAGGTGCCCGGTTTCGAGAAGGATTGGCAGGAATATTTGGATGAATTTAAAAAGGGAAAAGAAAAGATTGAAGTCACGGATGGCATGCTGGAAGTGATGGTTCCCATTGAACTGGCAGGGAGCAACTGGGGGGTTATTCTCACCATCCCGGAAGAAAAAATTACTGAAGATGCCCATCGCAAAATATGGGAAGAAATTTTGCTGGGGCTGGTACTGTTGGTGTTGGGCATGGTTTTGCTCTATGGGGTAGCAGCCCGCCTGTCGGCTCCGGTGATTCAGCAGGCCAATACCGCCCGCGCTTTAGCCACCGGTGATCTGACGGTGGTCTTTGACCAGGGGGCCAATAATGAAGTGGGAGCCTTGGGCAAGGCGTTGCAGGGCGTGGTTGAGCAATTCCAGGAAATGTTTCGGCGCATTTTGGACAATGCGGAATCATTGGATCGTTTTTCCCGTGAATTGGCCACGGTTTCCGCCACCATGGCCGCCAACGCAGAAGAAATGGGCCAGCGCATTCACCAGTCGGCAGAAGGGGCCAAAGGCATCAGTCGCGCCATGGAGCAGGTCAACCAGGAGGTGCGGCTGGGGGATGAACATATGCGTCATACCGCCCAGTCGGCCAGTGATGCCGCCCAGGATATGTCCACCATTGCCGCTGCCGCCGAAGAGGCCAATGCCAACCTGTCCACGGTAGCCGCCGCCAGTGAAGAGGCCAACGCCAACATGGAAGCCATTCGGGAAGCGGCAGAACGCACCAGCGGACGGGTGGGTGGGGTAGCCCGCAATGTGGAAGCCATGGGACAGACGGTGCACAAGGTGTTGGAGCAGTGCCAAGTGGCATCCAAAGAGTCACTGCTGGCCCAGGGACATGTCAGGGATAATGGTGCCATCATGGAACAGTTGACCACCTCCGCAGAAGAGATTGGTCAGGTGGTGAAGGTCATCAGCGATATTGCGGAACAGACCAACATGTTGGCCCTCAATGCGGCCATTGAAGCCGCCGGGGCTGGCGAGGCAGGCAAGGGTTTTGCCGTGGTGGCCAACGAGGTGAAATCCCTGGCCCGCCAGACCAGGGATGCCACCGGCATGATCACCGACAAGATTGGTCAAATTCAGCAACACGCTCGCCGCACCGCCGAGAGTGCCCGTTCCATGGAGGGGGTGATTGACCGCATCAATGAGGCCAACAATGGCATTTTACGGGCGGTGGAGGAGCAGCGGTATAATTTGCAAGGGGTAAGCGGAGCCATGGAAGGGGTGGCCCATGAGACCAAAGAGGTGAGTCAACGCATCAATGAGGCCACCTTGGGCATCGGTGAGGTCACCCGCAGCGTCAGTGAAATTTCCTATGGCATTGGTGAGGTCACCCGCACGGTGACGGCAGCCTCCCAGGGCATTGGCAGTATGGTGCAGCAGGTTCAGGAAGCCTCCAGCGGCAATGAACGCATCTCCGGTCATGTGAACCAGGTCGCCCATGAGATCAAACAGTCGGCGGCAAGTTTGCAAGAGGTGGCGGAAGAAACCCTTGAAATCACGGATTTAAGCACCACCGTGCGCAATCGGGCGGGTGAGATGGCCCACATCTCCGGCGAGTTCAACCAAATGGTCTCCAAATTCAAGGTGTCTTAGCCTACCAGGAGCGGCGGCGAAACGGGAGCAATCCCGTTTCCGCCGCATAGCGCACCAGATCCACCGTGCGCCGCAACCCCAATTTGTTGCGCAAACTTGCCCCATGGGCCTCCACCGTCTTGGCACTTACCCCCAATTTCCAGGCCGCACTTCGGCTACTTTCCCCATTGGCCAGTAATTGCAACACCTCCATCTCACGCACCGTCAATCGCTCCTCCTCACGAGGCAAAGGGCCATACTTTTCCTGTTGCAATGCTGGAGAAATAAAACGTTCCTTCCGGTGAGCCGCCCGAATGGCCATGTATAAATCATTAAATGTATCATCCTTTAAGACCAAGCCATAGACTGGTGGTATCAATGGGGCATGGATATGCAATAATTCATGGTACATGGTCACCACTACCACCCCACAATGGGGAGGTAAATCAGGCAAAATCGTCAGACCATTGCCATCAGGAAAACCTAAATCCAATAATAGCACATTGGGAGCTTGGTGGGTGAGCAACTTTTGCAAGCCAGACAGGGATTCGGCCTCACCCGTTAAATGCAAATCATCGGTATCTTTCAATAAGCGGATAACCCCCTGACGATAGAGGCTGTGGTCATCGGCAATAATAACCTCAATCATGTATCAGGCCCTCCTCCTACACAGGCCGTTGAACTATCTTCCAGACGAAACTGCCAATCGTAGAAATCCCCTCCCCAAGCAGATGGCAACCAATAAAGAGAGTATAAACAACCTTTCGTTTGCCCTGCAACGTGGTTTTTTACGTAGATTGGGAAAATTCCCAATTGTTAAAATTTTCTTCTTTCCATAGAATTTGTCGATCTCTCTTGATCGCTTGCACAAGCGTATCGACTGGAACCGACATGGCCTCTGATGGAAGGCATAATGCTGTGAGAATCTATTTTATTCGGCTCCAAAGTACCATTATGGGTGCTGGGCTTTTGTTGACACTCCTGTTAGCCATTGGACCGGTAACAGCTGAGGAATCACCACCCATGGTTGTTCAGGTGACTCGGCAAGAAGAGCTGGCAGTTGAAGAGAACCAACCGTTAATCGTCAATGTAACCCGCCAAGGGGAAGGGGCAACCAGCGGCGTCGATAAGCCCATGGTGGTCAATGTAACCCGCCAAGGGGAAGCAGTCACCAGCGGCATCGATAAGCCCATGGTGGTCAATGTCACCCGCCAAGGGGAAGGGATGACCAGTGGCGTCGATAAGCCCATGGTGGTCAATGTAACCCGCCAAGGGAAAGGGGTCACCAGCGGCATCGATAAGCCCATGGTGGTCAATGTAACCCGCCAAGGGGAAGCAGTCACCAGCGGCGTCGATAAGCCCATGGAGGTCAATGTAACCCGCCAAGGATCAGCGGTTACGGTTAGCCCGGCAGACTCACCACTTGTTGTCAATATCTCCCGCCTCAAGCAAGGTACAACCTCCGGTCCAGATCAACCGCTGGTGGTGAATCTCTCCCGTCTCAAGCAATACACTACCAAAGGATTGGACCGTCCCTTGGAAGTCAATCTCTCACGTCTGAAACAAAGTGTATCGAATCCGCCACCAACCATGCCAAGGAATGATCAACTGGTGATTGAATCTGTACAAGTAGTTCAGGTTACCCCTCTCACCGGAGCAGGAACCAACCCCTTCAATTTCCAGGATGTGGCAAATCGTATAGGCAATGGATTACCGGACACCTCTACCGCAGGAACTATCACCTCCCCCTTGTATGGCAATACTGCCGGATTCGGTGTCTCCACCAATCCACCTTACGTTCAGGCCAACAACAGTCCAAATGGCGATATGAACATCGGTCTGGATAATCCCACCACAGCCTATGTTTATGGTGGCCCCAACAGTCAGATCACCCAACCTGTGGTCCGTCCCGTTAATTTTTCATATGAATTTCCAATTAACGCCTACCAAAATTTGGTCATCGTTTTCAACAATGGTACTCTGACATTACAACTCTATAATGTCTATGTCACCCCAAACAGGGTGAGCATCGGCTCGGTGCGGAGGTTGAACTGATATCATGGACAGAAGAGAGAATCATTCTATTGCATTTATGCTGATGCTGGCATTTATTGGTGGATGGCTGATTCTGCATCCCTACAGTGGCGAAGCCGGACAGTTTCGTTCCTTTGTAGCCATTGCTGCCCCAGAAGAAAACCCGGCAGGATTCACGCGTCCAGCCAAACCCCGTTCTCTGCCACGTCCGTTGGTAGAAAAGGTGGTTAAGAATGTTATGGACTCCTGGAACACCGGGCAAATGGATCATTATTTATCCGAATCCTTTCAAGACAAATCACGCTTGTTAGATGCCATGGTGGAACACGTCCCCAAAGATGCAAAAATTCGTGTCATGTCCATTCGCGGGGTACAACTGCTGGATCAGGTAGAACGTGCCAATTCAGATGGTCTTACCACCATCCATACAGTTTCTGTGGCCGTTCGTACCCAGGTGGAATTTAACCATCCAACCAATGGCCAACAACGTTTGGACGGTAATAACGAGATGATCCTCCGCATTACCACGCGGGAAGCCACCCCATGAAAAAATGGACCTTCACACTCTTACTCTCAGCCTCACCCTGGATGACCCTGCAATGGGCAACCGCCCAGGAAGATGGTTCAAACTGGATGAACGCTTTCGCTCCTGAATGGAATATCAGTGGAGATGTGCGTCTGAAAGCTGAAAATTATACCTACTCAGGCAGTGCCACAGGTTCCCCTTATTCCAGCGTAGGCAATCAAATATACGGCGAAATCGACGGGCATTTCTGGCGTCGGTTCTCCCCTCATGAAATCATGCGAGGATTTATTTTGGCAGCAGACAACCACTCCCGCTATCGGGGAGATGAAAGTGGACTGTTGTTAGAACGAGGAGGCCTCCAATGGGAAAAAGGGGATGCCCCAGTTCCCTTCCGTCTGGATGCGGGTGATCACTTTCTCGCCTTGAGTCCAAGAACTCTGCAAGCCCCACTCAAAGGCGGTCGCCTGGAGTTACAGCCCCGACTTTCTGGCAGCGCAGGACGTCACTCTTTCGTGGTTTTTTCAGGTATTGAATCCCCCTACTATCACAACCTGTCCCACAAAGATCCTACCTTTACAGGCCTTTCCTGGTTGATGGACCATTCTTCTTTGGGGGCATGGAACATCAATTTGGTCCGCCATCATCAAAGTGAAGACGTTACCTCTACCATCACTTCCAGGGAGTCCACTGTCGTCAGCCTGGCTGGGGAAAAACGTTTTGCGATGCCGGGGCAAAGCATCACCCTGGAAGGTGAATTGGCCCATTATGATGGTCGCTACTCATTGGATGGTATCCAGGCCACCAGTGACCAGGCAGATTCCGCCATCTTTCTGCAAGCATCAGGCAATGTGGGTGCTCCTTTTACCTGGAGCAGTCTTTACGAACGCTACGGAGAACATTTTGTGAGCGAGGGAGGACTGGTTCCGGCCAATCGGGAAACCATGGAATTGCGGTCTGGTTGGCGTACCGATTCAGGATTGCGCCTTTCTGGCAGGCTACAACAATTTGAAGATCAACTGGAAGGCAGCAATCCCATCAAAACCAGAGTTGTAGGTGGAATGATCAGCGGTCCCTTCTTCCAGGAAGGTTTAATCGGTTTATTTGGTTCTCTGAATGCCTTCGTGCAAACCTCCCAATCTGCGGATCAGTCCATAGATACCCTTTCACAATCCATCAGTCTTGACCTAAGCAAACCTATAGGAGAAGGATGGAATGGCCGTATGGGGTTGTCCCGCTTTGCTACCGAAGATCAAACCAACAGCCAGTTAACCATCACCCGACAATTGACCCTGGGAGTGGATCGGGCTTTGAGCTGGAATGGTATCCATGGTTCCATTATTCCAGGCATTGCCCTGCGCGATATTTCCGGTGCTACCTCAGCCAGCGATGAAATACAGCCCACTTTGGCAATTTTGTTGGCCAAAGAATCCCATTCCCTGCATCTCAACTATGGCCATTTGCGCCAGGATCGTCGTTTTGCAGGTGGTGTTGATCAAATAGATGACTCTTTTAGTTGGAATTATACCTACCTGGATGGTCCACACGAATTTGGATTCGACGGGGACTATCTGGATCACGCTCCTTTCCCTGGGGCAGGAACCCAAGCGTACCGATTTGGAATCTCTTATACTTATAGGTTTGATCGTCCCGCACAAGTGGTGACTGGCGATCTCTCCCCTTACCCCTTTGCTTCCCCCGAGAGCGAAAGTTTCATCCTTGCCAAGCTGACCCCCGGTCTGCCTTTACAAGAGACTCAAGCACTTCTGCAGGAAAGCGGGTTAACCAACGGAATTGAACTGGGTGGTGGGACCACACTATACGAGTCACGGTTGATCCCCTGGCTGGATCAACGTCAGCGTCTGGTGGTTCTTAAACAAGACGAGCAGTTGACCCATACCGCTTTGCTGATTGATTTGGACAATACAGGTGGGCCAGACAGTATGGAACGCACCTATAGTAAAATCCGTGAGCATATCATGCGCCGTTTGGGGCCACCCACCATCACCAATGATTTGGGTCGCTTTGGCCCCAACATGAGGGCAGAACTTTTTGCAGGAACCTTTGCCCGCTTGGCCCAATGGCCTGTCAAAGGCGGCGTTTTACGTTTGGGGATTCCACGTAGATTGGATGGTCAGGTGCGTATCGAAATCCAAACAGCATCTTCTTTCCCATCCCCACGCCAAGCCAACTGGGGATTGGAAAGAGTTCCTTGACGAATGACCATTCCCACTTTTTAGTTAACGACTCTTAAGGGGTTCTTCCATGTATCAGCATGCCATCTTCAAATTGCTTCTCGTTCTTCTGGGATTGCCTGTTGCCATCTCCATGACAGAGGCCATTGCAGAGGAGAAGGTCAAACTGGGGATGCTTGGAAAAGGCGATGAAATCGTTATCAGTGGAACAGTCTCTTCAAAAAATAATCCATTGAGCATGCAAATTCAGGAAAACGATCCAGCTCCCTGGGTACGTCTATCTTGTTTAGAAAAAGGTAAAAAAATTGATCCTGCAAGCCTTAACCAAGAAGGTGTGAAGGGGAGTGCCCAGGATTGGGGTGCCAATCTCGCGGAATCCGACTCAGTCTTTGTACGAATTGATGCCCCGGCTGGCGAAGTTCGTTCTTACCGGTTTAATTGCATTCCTAGAATGTGAGCAAAAAGACTTGGCAACCCGTCGTGACACTGGCTGGTTTTGCCATATATGCCTGCTTCTTGCAACCTACTAAAAAACGGCCATAAGGTGGTGATACTATGAATATGAAGCGTTTTTCCCCAAGGCAGATGCTATCTATGATTGCAACAGTTCTGTTGGCTGGCTCTGTTGGATTTCTTAGTGGAACAGCATGGGCTGAAATCATAATCAAACCCAAAAAGCCTGTATTGACTGAAGATTCAAGCCCACTCAATATCAACCTGGGAATGAAGGATCCTCCAACAGGCATTGTCATAAAATGCAAAAGTGGTTACAGCCTGGATACATCGAAGTTCGGACAATATGAAGTCATTGCAACGGATGCGCGTGCGAAAACATGGGACAACAATACTGAAAGTATCAATGCAACAGTAGATGCTTCACCTGGCGAAACCCGTACCTACACGTTTTACTGCCGCCCCAACCAATAACGAATGCTGGTGGGAAGAGGGTGAATATTCTTTAGCCCATGTTTATACCATGGGCTAAAGATAACTGAAATTACAGAGGCTTGGTCAAGGTCAAGGTCATGATGGAACCTTGCGGACGATCCTCGGCCCCAAACTCGAACACCCCCCGCAACGACAAGTTGATGCCCAAGGCAGGAACCGCCGTGATCAATTCAGGACCAACACCGAAAACCCGGTCATGCTCCTTGCCGTTCCAGGTCACATCCTTGCCGCTGTCATCGCTCACCTGCCACTG
>JADFXB010000070.1 GCA_015233935.1 Magnetococcales bacterium
CCCCCAGCCCCCCTCCTTTTTTTAATGGTTTTAAAAGATTGGAGTCTGACTCATTTCTTGATCTGGATATGGTGTAAGATCATGCTAAGGTCATTGAGTTTTGCTTGCTCAGAATCCACTCTTTTCCCTGTTTTTTCAAGGCAGGGCGATTAATCTTGCCGTTGGCCAGCAGGGGCATTTCCTTCAGGTGGAGCAGGTGGAGGGGGTGCTTGTAGCGGGCCAGACGGGGATTGAGAAAATCCCGCAGCTCTTCCAAGGTAAGGGGACGGCGGGAGACGCAAAAGGCCAACCCGGTTTCCCCCCATTTTTCATCCGGGACGCCCACCACCACTACCTGGACCACCTCCGGGTGGCTGGCAATCTGTCGTTCCACCTCACCGGGAAAGACATTTTCTCCACCAGAAATATAGAGTTCCTTTTTGCGTCCGATGACATAAAAAAAGCCTTCTTCATCCATGCGTACCAAGTCGCCGGTGGCAAAATAACCATTTTTCAGAGAGTTGCGAAATAATTCCTCCTGTTGCCAATAGCCTTTGCAAAGATGGGGGCCGGTGATCAACATTTCCCCCACCTGGTTAGGAGCCACTTGCAGACCTGCTTCATCCACCACCAATACCTGGGAGTGGGACATGGGTTTGCCGATGGAGTCGGGTCGGACAAAGGCCTGGTCGGTTTCCAGCAAAAAGCAGTTGGGGCCAACCTCGGTAAGACCAAAACCTTGTTTGAAGGGAACCCCATGGCGATGGTAACCCTGGATCAAAGCCAAGCTTAAAGGGGCACCGCCAGAGAGGAAAAAACGAATATTGGCAAAGGAGGTGGTGGCAAAGTTTGGGTGGTCGAAAATAGCCTGAAACATGGTGGGAACGGCCCAAAAAACGGAAACTCCGGCTTGGTTGATTTCGGAAAGAACGGCTCCAGGATCAAAACGGTCGTGTAAAATCAGGGTTCCCCCGATGGAAAGCAGGGGCAGGCAAAAGACATGGTAGCCGCCGGTATGAAAGAAGGGGGTGTTGACAATGGAAATATCGGTGGGACGCAGCACATCAGCGGCCACCGTATGGTGCATATTGGCCATGATCATGGCCGCATGGAAAAGCACCCCTTTGGGACGACCGGTGGAGCCGGAAGTATAAAGAATCATCATCACATGATCATCGGATAAGGGCACGGCGGTGACGGGTTGGTGAGCACCAGCAGACAGGGAGGTAACGTCCACAAAGCCCGGTTGCTGCCCTATGGTGAGCAGACAACGGGCATCCAATTGTTGGACGATCTCTTCCACCTCCAGTTGGGAGAGGCGATGGTTGAGGGGAACCAGGATGGCTCCCAGTTTGGCACACGCAAAAAAGAGGGTGATGTGATAGAGTGAGGCACTGGCAAGAAAGACCACCCGGTCCCCTACCCCTACCCCCAGGGTAAGGAGTTGGTTGGCCAGACCAAGGATCTTTGCTTCCAGTTGCTGATAGCTGTATAGAGTTTGGTTGCTGCGATCCACCAGGGCGATATGGTGGGGGCGGGTGTTGGCATGGTACTGGATAAAATCGTGCCACATGATCTATTCTCCCTCTCGTTGCCTGTTTGGCAGACCATACTTGCTCATTGAATCATATCCTGGTTAGGTAGTCAGTCATAGGAGACGGCGATGTCGAAAAAATTTTTTGGTCATTGGGATGAAGTAGGAGAAGGGTTTCCTGTGGTATGCATCGCCGGTTTTGCCAGTAGTAACTGGATCTTTCGGCGATTGATTGAGCCATTGGCAGGAAAATATCACTTTATTTTACCCGATAACCGGGGCATGGGCGCATCTCCTCCTGCTAAGGCTCCTTATGGATTGGGGGATTTGGCCGATGATGTGAGCAACCTGATGGCGGATTTGGGTCATGCCCGTTATGGGGTGATTGGTTTGAGTATGGGCGGTTTCGTTGCCCAGTTGTTGGCCTTACGTCAGCCACAGCGTGTTGCAAGTATAGTACTCATGTGTACTTCTTCAGGTGGCAAAGGATTTCAGGAAATTTTTCCCATGTTAAGCCGGGAGCAGGTGGCGGCTATCTATCAACTGACCGCTCGCCAACGCATTGAGGCTGCCCTGGCTCCCCAATTTTGTCCCATGCTGACCAGTCGTTATCCCGCCACCTATACCTATGTTTTGCAACAACGTCTGGCCCATGAAGAAAATTCCCAACAGGTGATGATGCAGTATGATGCGGTGGCGGAATTTATGAAACAATCGCTTCCTTTGTCCACCCTCACCACCCCCACCCTTATTATGGCGGGGGATCATGATTTTGTGGTTCCTCTGGTGAATGCACAGCGATTGGCGTCCGCCATTCCCCAGGCTATTTTACAGGTTTTCCCGCAAACGGACCATCTTTTCTTTTTGGAAGAGTCGGAAAAGGTGACCGAGTCCATGGGAAGGTTTTTATTCGCGTGTAGACCAAACTAGATGATAAGATGTATCTATAGCATATAAACGGTTAGGGTTGGGAAGGAAGCCAGTGACAGATGAATAAGCGAATCCGGCTGCTCATATTCTTTGGTGTGTTTGCGGGTTGTTCCACGGTGGGTGCGACTGAAAAGGAGTCGGCTGGTTTGGAGCAGATGGAAAAATTATTGGCCATGGGATTTGATGAATTGGCCAATGTGCGTTTGACCACCGCCTCCCGCAAGGATCAACGCCTGGCGGATGTGGCGGCAGCGGTCTATGTGATCGATCAGGAGGAAATTCGTCGGTCGGGGATGAATAATCTGCCTGAGTTGTTGCGCATGGTGCCGGGGCTGAACGTGGCCCGTATCGACAGCAGCAACTGGGCGGTCTCCTCACGGGGGTTTAACGGCCAATATGCCAATAAACTCCTGGTGCTCATGGATGGACGCACCATTTATTCCCCCTTATTTGGTGGGGTTTTTTGGAGTTTGCAAGAGGTGATGCTGGAGGATGTGGAACGCATCGAGGTGATTCGTGGACCGGGCGGTACCATGTGGGGGGCCAATGCGGTCAATGGGGTGATCAATATTATCACCAAAAAGGCAGGGGATACCCAGGGCGGGTTGGTTAGCGCAGGGGTGGGTAGTCTGGATAAACGCAAAGTTGCTCTGCGTTATGGTGGCAAAATTCAAGACAAAATGGCCTATCGGCTCTTTCTTAGAAATGTGGAAAGATCGGAGTTTACCCAACCGGCCTCTTTGTATGACGATCACTGGCATGCTGGCCATGGGGGTGGGCGTTTGGACTGGCAGGTCAGCTCCACCGATGAAATTTCCGTAATTGGTAACCTGTTTCATGCGCAGGATGCTACCGAAACTTTTCATGATCGGGGAGAAAATATACTCTTGCGCTGGACCAGACGTGTTTCGGCAGAGGAAGAGATCAAGCTGCAATATTATTTTGACCATTTGGATCAAAATAATGTTGAAAAACGCTCCATTCACGATATTGACTTCCAGCACCGTTTTCCCTTGCTGAGTAATCAGGAAATCATCTGGGGCATGGCCTATCGGGGAATGGGCAACACCATCACCAGCAATCGTGCGGTGACCTGGTGGCCGCATGAAAATAATCTTAGTATTTACAGTCTGTTTTTGCAGGATGAAATAGAACTGATTCCAGATCAACTCAAATTGACCTTGGGGAGCAAAGTGGAACATCAGCCGGTGACGGGCTGGGAGATGCAACCCAATGCCCGTTTGCTCTGGCGGGCGACCCCGGAAGACACCTTGTGGGCCAGCGTCTCTCGTGCTGTTCGTTCCCCCTCCCTCTCCGATACCGGTTTCAGCCTTAACATACCCACCGGGCCGTTTACCAGACTGCAAATTGCAGGCAATCCCCGGCAACAATCGGAAAGCCAGCATGCCTTTGAGGTGGGTTATCGCAAGCAGTTGTCAGATAAAGTGTTTGTGGATATCGCTGGGTTTTATAACGACTATGACCATTTGTTGACCAGTGAAACCGGTGTTCGTGTAGCACCTCCCAATGTGATCGTCACCAAAACCTTTGCCAATTTGGGGGTAGGGCGTACCCAAGGGGTGGAAACCAGCTTAAATTGGCAGGTTCAGCCAGACTGGAAGGTGCGCGCCAGTTATACCCTGCTCAATATGTCCATGGGGGTGCAGGGCGGGAGTACCGATACGGATATGAGGCGGGTTGGGGGAGCGTCTCCTCGCCATCAGGCACAAATGCGTTCTTATCTGGATATTACCCCTCAGCTTTCTCTGGATACGGCTCTTTTTTATGTCTCCTCCTTGCCCGCCCATCAATTGTCTGACTATTGGCGTTGGGATCTCCATCTGGGATGGAAGCTGGACAAACAATGGTCGGTCAGCCTGGTGGGACAAAACTTGTTGGACGAACATCATCCTGAATATGTGGGAACCAGTGCGGTGGGAAGGGAGATTCCCCGCAGTATTTTTGCCAACCTTGAATTTGGGTTCTAATAATGGTGCATGGACGCACAACGTACAGGTTTGGCTGGCTGGTCCTGGTTTGGTTGTGGACCCTGCCTTGGCTATGCTCCCATGCCGGGGAGGGGGTGTCTCCTTCGGAAGAGCAGTTGAAGGTGGCCTATCTCTATAATTTTACAAAATTTGTCGCCTGGCCTGCGGATGCTTTTGCCAGGGAAGATACCCCGTTTCATCTCTGTATACTGGGTACGGATCCCTTTGGTCCTTTGTTGGATTCCCTGGCCAAAAAATCAGTTCAGGGCAGGCCCATTGTAGTTTCCCGTTTGACTGGTTTGTCTAAAGAGAATGTGTGTCAGCTTCTTTATATTTCGGCTTCCTTCGTGGGGGATCTCTCTTCCTTCGTGTCCTTGCTGGAAGGAAAACCAGTCTTGACCATTGGTGAGGTGCCAGGTTTCATCCAATCTGGTGGAATGATCAATTTTGTGCGTTTGCAAGAGCATTTACGCTTTGAGGTCCACCCGGACCATCTCCAAAAAGCAGGATTGAAGGCCAGTGCGGCCATGTTGCAGGTGGCCATCGTCGTCCGATAAAGGTGTGGGAGACTCTTAAATCCATGGTTTGGCAAAATTTGTCTGTACGAAGAAAATTGATTTGGATCATGACCATTGTCAATGGTATCACCATTCTATTGGGTGGGGCGGGTTTCTTATTGAGTGATTTTATAATGGAACGGCGGGAAATGGGTGAAGTCATGGAAGTGCATGCAGAGATCATCGCCATGAACTGTCGTGCTGCCCTGATGTTTAACGACAAGGAGACGGCCAAGTCTATCTTAAGTTCTCTTGAAGTAGTGTCGGATATTCAGGATGTTTTATTATTTGATGTAAATGGTAACCTCTTTGCTAATTACAAAAGGCCTGGACATAAGGATGAGCATTTTTTGGAAAATTCCAAGGAAGTGGATTTTGGATTATGGAATGATTATATTATTATGAAACAGCCTGTGATATTAGATGGAGAACAAATTGGAACATTAATGATTCATGCACTATTAAAGGAAGTTTACGAAGAAGGGTTGCGTGCGGTTTTACTGATTGCATTGGTTCTGGCTATTGTTCTTCCTGTTTCAGTAATCCTGGCTTTTAAAATGCAGAGAGTGATCTCCCAACCGGTGGAAGCCTTGCGGCGGGCAGCCATGGAGATTGGTCAGGGTAATTTTGCAACGGATGTGGCTGTGTACAGTCAGGATGAAATTGGTGAACTGGCGGAAGCCTTTCGTGCCATGAGCAAGGATTTGGCAGAGCAGCGGGCGGATTTGGAACGGGCCAATCAGGCCAAGTCCGATTTTCTTGCCAATATGAGCCATGAAATACGTACCCCCATGAATGCCCTGGTGGGGCTGACCGATCTTGCCCTACAAACCGAAACCTCCCTGCGCACCAAAGATTACCTTAGCAAAATTGCCTATTCTTCCCGCTCCCTGCTAAGAATTATCAATGACATTCTTGATTTTTCCAAGATTGAAGCGGGAAAACTGGAATTGGAACATTCCCCCTTTTTGTTGCGGGAGGTGTTGGACCATCTGTTGGATTTATTCAGGGTGCAGGCGGGAGAGAAAAATATTGAACTCATCATGATCATGGCGAAAGAATGTCGCCTGGAATTGCTGGGGGACTCCTTAAGGCTGGAACAAATTCTCATGAACCTGATTGCCAATGCCCTCAAATTTACCGAACAGGGAGAGGTGGAGGTCAAGGTTGAGTTGCTATCCAGTGAAACAAGAAAAGTAGCCCTGAAATTTTCCGTGCGGGACAGCGGTATTGGCATGGACGATCAGCAGGTGAGTAAACTTTTTGCCCCCTTTGCCCAGGGAGATACCTCCACCACCCGCAAATATGGTGGCACGGGGTTGGGCTTATCCATCTGTCAACGACTGGTAGGGTTGATGGGGGGGGAATTGTGGGTGGAAAGCAAGGTTGGTGTAGGAAGCCAATTTTCGTTTGTGCTTTCTTTTGATCTGGCTGACTCTACTGTCCATGCACCCCTCCTGCCACCAGACGAAATGCATGGTTTGAAATGTTTGGTGGTGGCCGCTCACCATGGGGTTCGTCAGGGATTATTGAAAAATTTTGAAATGTTTGGATTCTCTGTAACAGGTGTGGCAAGTGGTGATGAAGGTTTGCAGATCATTCGTGAAACCGGTATGCCACAAGCCTTTTTATTGCTGGTGGTGGATTGGCGGATGAGCGATATGGATGCCATGGAGTTCATGCAAAAGGCGGTTGCCCTCTATCCCCGTGGTACCACACCCAAGCGCATCTTATTGACCCCCTTTCATCGAGAGAAGGAAATCATCACCCTGGCAAACCGGGTTGGGGTGGATGCCTGTTTGGCCAAGCCCATTCATTGTTCCATGTTGTTTGATACGGTGATGACGGTTTTTGGCAAGGATGTGGCCAAGGTCTATCGTCCCGCCACCGATTTGGGGGGAGGGGAGGAATTACAGGAGGTGATCTCCCGCATCGGGGGGGCGGAAATTTTGTTGGTGGAGGACAATGCCATCAACCAGCAGGTGGCAAGAGAGATCCTGGAGGGAGTGGGAGTACAGGTGACCGTGGCCAATCATGGAGAAGAGGCGTTGGCTTTGCTTGCAGGGCACGCCTTCGATGCAGTACTGATGGATATTCAAATGCCGGTCATGGATGGTTATACCGCTACCCGGCAGTTGCGAGGACAGGCATGTTACCAGGAGTTACCCATCATTGCCATGACCGCCCATGCCATGACCGGTGATCGGGAAAAAAGCCTGGCAGCGGGGATGAATGATCATGTGGCCAAACCCATTGTGCGGCGGGAGTTGTTCAAGGCTCTCATAAAATGGGTCCAACCCCGTTCCCAGGCTGCCATCCAAACAGCACTGGTTACACCACAAGAAGAAGCCATGGAGAAGATTGCAGGAATCCAGGTGGAAACGGGTTTGGCAAGATTAAATGGAAATAGCAAATTGTTTCGTTCATTGTTGTTGGAGTTTTGGCGAGATTATGCTCAAATAACCCCACAGATTCGTTTATTGCTGGACCAGAGGGGGAAGGAGAAATGGCCGACTGCTGCCAGAATGGTACACACTGTCAGGGGTATTGCTGGCAATATTGCTGCATTGGAGGTGTTTGAGTCTGCTGGTGAGTTGGAACGGGAGATCGGGCGGTTGGATGTGGGTGGGGTGGCTTTGGCCATGAATCGTTTTGATCTTGCACTGCAAGAGGTCATGGAGGGAATCGCCACCTGGAAGGCTAAGGAAGAAAGAAGGGAAGAGGAAGAACCATCCGTGGAGAACGGGGTGGATACTTTGGACCGACCCGCCTTGGCGGCGTTGATGCAGGAATTGGAGGGATTGCTTCAACAAGCCAACGTCAAATCCCTTTCACGTTTTGCACTATTGCAGGAAAAATTGTTGGGCATTAAACAGGCCGAAGAGGTATTGTACAAAATGGCCTTGGCCCTGGAACGCTATGATTTTTCAACCAGTCGTACAGTTTTGTTGGAATTGGCACAAACTTTGGATATTACCTGGACAAATTAACCATGATGGAAGCTGATAAAAAACAAAGTATTTTGATTGTCGATGATGTGCCCGGCAATATTCGGGTGTTGGTGGAAATATTGGGGGAGGAGTATGAACTTTTGGTTGCCACCAATGGGGCCGATGCCCTCAAGGTGGTGGCGGAAAGCCCACCTGATTTAATTCTTTTGGATATTGTCATGCCGGAAATGGACGGTACCGAGGTCTGTCGGCGATTGCATGCCAAAGAAGCCACTCGTTCCATTCCTGTTATTTTTATCACCGCCAAGAATGACATGGACGATGAGGTGCAAGGTTTGTCCATGGGGGCGGTGGATTTTATCACCCGTCCCATCAATCCCATGGTGGTGCGGGCCAGGGTGAAGACCCACCTGGAATTGTGTCAGAAACGTGTTCAGGCCATGGAAGCCACCCGTGCCAAGAGTGTTTTTCTGGCCAATATGAGCCATGAAATCCGCACTCCCCTGAATGCCATTATCGGCATGACCGATCTGGCCTTGACCACCCCTTTGAATCAGGAACAGCGGCAGTATCTGGAAATTGTCATGAATTCTGGTCAGTCGCTGCTGGCATTGATCAATGACATTCTGGATTTTTCCAAAATTGAAGCCAACCGTTTGGACCTGGAGGAGATCCCCTACAGTCTGGTGGAGGTGGTGGAGGGGGCGTGTGAGACGGTGGGGGTGCGTGCCCATCAAAACAGTTTGACCTTGATTCATGATATTGCTGATGAATTGCCCCATTGGTTGCGTGGGGATCCTTCCCGATTACGGCAAATTTTGGTGAATTTACTGGCCAATGCCATCAAGTTTACCCGCCAGGGAGAGATTGTTTTGCAGGTTGCACCGTTTCGCAGCAAAGAGGTTCCAGAAGATATCGCTTTACACCATGGGGGTGATCACTCCCGTCAGATTCTGCATTTTTCCATTCGTGACACTGGAATAGGCATCCCTCTTGATCGACAACAGGCTATTTTTGAAAGTTTTTCCCAGGCAGATCGTACCACCAGTCGCAAGTTTGGGGGTACAGGTTTGGGGTTGACCATTTCGCGCAATCTTGCCCGCCTTATGGGGGGAACCATGTGGGTGGAGAGCGAAGGCGAAGGGTTGGGAAGCACCTTTCACTTTACCATCGTGGGGATGCCCGCCAGCCAACTGGATATGGTAGAGCGTTTGGTCCTGGAGCGGGGATTGGCTGGTTTGCGCATCCTGGTGGTGGAAGAACATCCTTTGGCTGCATCGGTGTTGGCGCGCATGTTAAATCGTTGTGGGGCAACGGTGGCTACTGTTTCCGAGGCGCAACGCATCGGGACAACCTTGCATGCGGCCCACAAGGCAGGCGAGCCGTTTCAAATCATGTTGCAAAGTTGCCATATGCCAGGTATGGCAGAACAAAAATTACATGAAGATGTGGCCGCTCTGGGAGAACTGGCCCCCAAGGTGTTGATCCTGCTCAATACGGGCTATCGTCGTTACGACATGCCCTGGTGTGCCCGCCTGGATGTGTACCAAAGTTTGATCAAACCGGTTCGTCGGGAAGAATTGGTCCGTATTATCCAATCAGCGGCGGGGAGAAACCAAACAGCCGATGTTGGGCAAGAATTGCGTCCCACCTGGGTCTTTAGCAAACCCATCAAAGCATTGGTGGTGGACGATACCCAGTTTCATCGGGATTTGGCCCAGCGCATTCTGGACAAAGCAGGTCATCAGTCGGTATTGGTGGCAGATGGTCATCAAGCTTTGGAAGCCTTACGGCGGGAGCGGTTTGATATCGTCCTTATGGATGTGCAAATGCCCGAGTTGGACGGCTTGCAAACCACCCGGATGATTCGTCAAGGTGCAGCGGGGGTGGAGGCTACAACGGTTCCCATTCTGGCTATCACGGCCAATGCCATCGTGGAAGACCGTCAGCGGTGTCTGGATGCCGGGATGGATGCCTTTTTGGCCAAACCTTTTCTTATGCGCCAGTTTATCGCCGGTATTTGGAATTTGCTGGAAGGGGCGTCATCCACCGAAAAGAGTAACCCGGCTCCTGTGATGGTGCGCGAACAACCTCTTTTTGCCGAGGACAAGCCGCTACCCACAGAGGCCCATCGCAGCCAGTTTTTCCAAAAAACCAGAACCTTGTTGAACGGCATCGGGGAGGTGGCTGGTGCGGGTAATCTGCAAGGTGTAGAGGCACGTCTGCAAGATATTCGCCAACTGGCCATACAGATTGGTGCCCTACGAATGCAGCAACTGTGCTTGCGGGTGATGATATTTTGTCGCAATGATCGACCTGATTTGGTCAAAATCATGGAGGGAATTGTTCAATTGCAAAACTGCCATAAAGAAATGGAGGTCCTGTAAGTTCAGAATTTCTCCCATTTTCATACCTCCTATTGTGAGTTCATTCCATGGATAAACAGACTATTCTTATAGTGGATGATCTTCCGGCTAATATTCGGGTATTGGCGGAAATATTGGGGGAAGAGTATGAAATTTGTGTGGTGACCAGTGGTGAAGAGGCCTTGCAACTGGTGGCCGTAACCCCTCCCCATTTGATCCTGCTGGATGTGGTCATGCCGGGACTCAGCGGTTTTCAGGTATGTGAACAATTACAAGCAAAAGAAGAAACGCGTTTAATTCCTATTGTTTTTATTACTGCTCATAACGATATGGAAAGCGAGTTACAGGGGCTACAATTGGGAGCTGTGGATTATATTGCCAAGCCATTTTATCCATGGGTGGTTAAGGCGCGGGTAGAGAGTCATTTAGCCCTTTCCCGTACCATGGCCTCCTTGCGGGCACTTTCTCTACGTAATGAATTAATTTTGGATACGGCAGATGATGGCATTCTCAATCTGGATGAAGAGGGACGGGTTACCTATATCAATCGGGCAGGCAGGAGAATGTTGGGCTGGTCCAATGAAGCGTTGGCTGGCAGATTGATGCAGGAGGCGGTCTATCCCCATTGGTGTCGGGAAGGTGGAGGAAAAGAGAGTCCTTTTCAATTGGTCTATTCCCTTGGTCAGCCTTATAAAAATAGTGACGATGAATTGTGGAAAAAAGATGGCAGCTTTTTACCAGTGGAATTGTTTATCTCCCCCTTGGTGGAAAAGGCCAGCAATATTGGAGCGGTGGTTATTTTCCATGATATTACCAGTCGCAAGGAGCAGGAAAAAAGGGATTTGCGCAGTATGGCCTCCCGTTTGGCCATAAGTGCCTTGTATGAAACCAGCATTGAGCCACTTTCCATGCACAGACAGTTGGAAGTGGCTTTGGACATTGTTTTGAATGTGCCCTGGCTTTCTTTGGATCACAAAGGGGCGATTTTTTTGCTGGATGAAGCTTCCGGTCAGTTGCAACTGACCACCTGGAAAAATTTTACCCCCTCTCAAGTTGCCTTATGTCGCACGGTTGCCATTGGTCAGTGTTTGTGTGGCATGGCAGCGCAAAAGGGGGAGGTGATTTTTGCACCCCATGTCAACGAAATGCATACCGTAACCTATGAGGGGATCAGCGAACATGGTCATTATTGTGTTCCCATATCCAATGGGTCGGTATTATTGGGGGTGTTGAATCTTTATATCCACCATGGTCATGATCCCAATGCAGAATATGGTATCTTTTTGCCGGTATTTTGTCAGGCCTTGGCCAATTTAATTATGCACCGCAAACTGGAGGCAGAACTGGGTAAGGTGCAGAAGGAGTTGGAGCATGCCGCCAATCATGACCGATTGACCGGACTACCCAACCGTCGTCTCCTCTATGAACTGTGCGGAACATTTTTGACCATGGCCAAGCGTAACAACTCCCAGTTGGGGGTCATGTACATAGACTTGGACAGGTTTAAACCCATTAACGATACCTTCGGGCATGAGGTGGGAGACCTGTTATTGCAGAGTGTGGCGTTGCGATTGAAAGGTGTTTTACGTGATTCTGACTTGGTGGCCCGCATAGGTGGAGATGAATTTATTATTGTTTTGCAAGGGATTCATCATCAAAACCAGTTGGCCCTGGTTGCCGAAAAAATATTGCAGGATTTAAACCGCCCCGCGCAAATAGGGGATATCGCCTGTTCCATCGGGTGTAGTATTGGCATTGCCTTGTATCCGCAACATGGAGAAACCTTGGATGCCTTGTTGGCCAAGGCGGATCAAGCCCTCTACGTGGTTAAGGAAGACGGGCGTAATGGTTTTCAAATTTTTCAGGATTCCAGCCATGAGTAAGCCATAATGGAGCCGGAAGAAAAGGAAAAAATTTTAATTGTTGATGATGTCCCCGGTAATATCAGTGTCCTGGTGGATATCTTGGGGGAGAGCTACGATATTTATGCGGCGACCAACGGGGTCGATGCCTTGCAGGCGGTGATGGATACCCCACCCCATCTTATTTTATTGGATGTGGTGATGCCTGGTATGGATGGATTTGAAGTGTGCCGTCGGTTGCAGGCCAGTGAGACCACCCGTTCTATAGCCATTATTTTTATTACCGCCAACAATGATAATCGAGAGGAGGTTTATGGTCTGGGGTTGGGGGCGCTGGATTTCATCACCCGACCTCTTAACCCGCCGGTGGTGTTGGCGCGGGTGAAAACGCATCTTGAATTACGTCGGGCGCGTGTGCAGGCCTTGGATGCCAGTCGGGCCAAAAGTGCTTTTCTGGCCACCATGAGTCATGAAATTCGTACCCCTCTCAATGGGATTATTGGTTTTGCTGATTTATTATGTCACGCCCATCTTGATGACGAAAATAATAAATATGCCCATATTATTTTAAATTCGGGTAATGCTTTGCTGGCCATCGTCAACGATATTCTGGATTTTGCCAACCTGGAAGCGGGAAAGCTGGTATTGGAGTCCCGTTTATTCAATTTGCAGGATTTGGTGGATCATATAAACGATTTTTTCTCCCTTTCAGCGCGGGAAAAAAGGTTAAATTTTTCATGCCAGTTGCTTCCAAATACCCCATGTCTGTTACTGGGGGATATGCAACGCTTGCGACAGGTCTTATTGGCTTTGTTGGGCAATGCGTTGAAGTTTACCGACAAGGGGAGCATTTCGCTGATCATTCATCCCCACAAATTGGCGGGACGGCAGGTGCAGTTGGGCTTTACCGTAAAGGATACGGGGGTGGGGATTCCGCCAGAGGCACGCCACTCGCTTTTTCAGGCGTTTTACCAAGTAGATGCCTCCATTACCCGCAAATATGGTGGTATTGGCTTGGGTTTGGTCATCTCCTCCCGGCTGGTATCCATGATGGGGGGTGAAATTCAGGTGGAGAGTCAAACGGGGGAGGGGACCACCATTGGATTTACCGCCAATTTTCAACAACCGCTCATGGAAGATGTGTTAAATCTGCCTTTACCACGCCAAGTGGTGGGGGCGGAGGGGCGCACCATGCCGTGGAAAATATTGTTGGTGGATGATGATGACAACAGCCAGGTTTTGTTGGCCACCCTCTTGAACAATTGGGGTATAGAGCAGGTTGCATTGGCTGAAAGTGGTGAACGGGCTTTCGCTTTATGGCAACAGGGGGATTTTGATCTCATTTTCATGGATGTACAGATGAAGGAGATGGATGGGTTTGAGGCCACCAGTTTGATTCGACGTGAGGAGTATGAAAGGCAGGATGGGCGGCATATTCCCATTGTCGCCGTGACAGCCGATGTGAATGATGAGACAAAAAGGGCGTGTTTGCAGGCGGGTATGGACGAATTTTTGGTCAAACCTCTGCAACCCGATCAATTGCTGCGTATTATTAATTATTTTTTCTATGGTCCGGTGCGTTTGGAGCAGGATGGGGAGTCGGTCTTGGCGGTTTCGTCCCAATTGTTTCCTGCTTGGGATGAAAACTTGTATTCCAGCTCCATGACCGCCTCGTTACCTTCCTCCCACAAGGATTGGTTGGCCAAAATTATTGAGTCGATCAATACCATCAATTACGGCATTAGCCACAATCAATTTCACCAAATTTCCCAGGCAGCAAAAAACTTGATGGATATTGCCAAACTGTTGGACAACAATCGCTTGTATGATAAAGCATTACGGGTCTTGATGGCGGTGAGGAGCAATGATGAGGGACAGATTCGGCAGACGGGAGAGGAGCTTTCTTTTGAATATATGACGGGGACCTTGTTTCCCGATGGGTGATGAACCATCCCCTGGAGAGGGTTAAGCCTCTCCAGAGGGAGTGGTCTTAGTTCAGGGAAAACTGGGCACATTTTTCCTTGGCATAATTGATGAATTCTTCCACCGCTTTGGAACGGAATTTTTGCTTTTGGTGGACGAATTGAATCATGCGTTTCATGGGCAGGTCTTTGATGCGACGGACCACCAGGGTGTTCAATTCCGACTCTTTGCGCAGGGATGCGCGGGAGACGATGCTAAAGCCCATACCCCCTTCCACCGATCCTTTCACCGATTCGGTACTCCCCAGTTCCAGCACCACGTTGAGGCGTTCGTAGGGCATGCCGGCCTTGGTCAAGATTTCTGAAATCACAGCGCGGGTACCAGAGCCTTCTTCCCGGGAGACGAAGGGATAATCCTTGAGGCTTTGCACCGGGATTTCCGCCAATTTGGTCAGGGGATGTTTGGGGGGCAGAATTACCACCAGCTCGTCTTCGGAGCAGGGGGTGAGGGTGATATTTTTATTTTTGACGGGACCTTCCACCATGCCCACATCGATGGTAGCGTCTTCCAGTTTACGAATGACCAGCCGGGTATTGTGGACGGTCAATCGAATTTGTACGCCGGGAAAGCGGTCGTGGTAGCCGCTTAAGATCAAGGGCAGCATGTATTCGCCGATGGTGGTGGAGGCTCCCACTTTGATAATGCCACGGGTGACCCCGGTCATTTCGTTGATGGCTTTTTCCGTCTCCCGGTAAAGTTCCAGGATGCGTTCGGCGTAGGAGTAGACCACTTGTCCCGCATCGGTTAAACTGATGCGGTTGTGATGACGGTCGAACAGGCGGGTGTTGAAGTGTTCTTCCAGCTGGCGAATTTGGAAGGTGACTGCGGGCTGGGTGAGGTAAAGCTCCTCAGCAGCTCTGGTGAAGGATAATTGTTTGGCTACAGCATAAAAAACCCGCAGTCGGGTATCAGAAAAACTCATGGTCTTCGTCTCACTGGTGAGGGATGCACATAAGCTCACATGGCAGAGCCAGCCTGCGCCCGGCCACGGTATAGCAGGTTGATGAGATTGTTTGCCTAATAATGAATTAATTCCAACAATTGATCAAGTCTCAAATTTTATTTTGCCAGCTTGGAATGGTTGGCAAGGGTAATAGAAAATACTGAATCTTGCCAGTGATTTTATTAATCCGGCATTAAATTTTTCAAATATTTAAGAATGGGTGTACTGGACAAGGGCGGGATATGGGTTGATTGGGGAAGGGGAGACAATGATAGAAAAAAAGAAACCGGTTATCCATGACTTGGATCAATTACAGCCAGATTATGCCCGTTATCGGCAGTGGATGTGTGAGACCCGTCCTGACCTTGCAGATCGGTTGGTGCAGGGAAAAATGGCTTGGCAGGAGTCCTTTTTGCAGGTGGCGTCCCAATATGAGGTGATTCTTTTGGATGCCTTTGGGGTGATTGTTGTGGGGAAGGAGGCCATTGCCGGGGCGGTTGAGTCGGTGGCGGCTTTGCAGGGAATGGCAAAAAAGGTACGTTTGGTGAGCAACAATGCTTCGCAGTCGCCTGTTCAATTGCAGGAGAGTTATGGGCGTTTGGGTTTTCGGTTTGCATTGGAGGATATCATTACCTCGGGAATGACGATTCAGGGTTATGTGGCGGGTTCTTCGTTGAGAGACGAACCTTATGTGTTGATAGGGACCGAGGAGAGTCGTTTGTGGTACGCGCCGGATTCCGGGAGATTGGCGTTGCAGCCGGAAGGAGTAGAGGATCGGGGATATCTTCTGGTATGCAGCAATCGGGATTATTATGGGGATGGGGCAATGCAGGAAGCGGTAGAGCGTTTGCTGGGGCAGGGAGAGCCGGTGGTTTTATTGGCCAACCCGGATTTGGTGGCCCCGGAGGGGGAGGGGAGGTTTAATCCGGTGGCGGGTTATACGGTGGCGCGTTGGTTGGATCGTTATCCTGTAAAAGTGGTGGGGTTGGGCAAGCCGTTTTCGCCCATTTTTCAATTGGCTTTGCAGGGATTATCTGAGGTGGAGCCGGGGAAGGTTTTGATGGTGGGGGATACGTTGGATACGGATATTTTGGGGGGGATCAACATGGGCTTTGCCACCTGTTTAACGGGGAGTGGCAGTTATTGGGGGCTTGATTCAAAAGCGGTGGAAAATTTATGTTGGAAAAAGGGAATTTATCCAGATTACTGTGTCAAGAGTATAGGATCATTATAGGGAAGAAGGGCGTATTGAAATGACATCCATTACAGTGCATGAGACCGCCATTGTTGATCAAGGTGCGCAAATTAGTGAAGGTACGCGCATTTTGGCATTTTTCCCACGTTTGTAAAGGGGCCAGGGTGGGGCGGTATGTTTCTTTGGGACAGAATGTTTATGTAGGAAATAACGTGAATATCGGGGATGGGTGTAAAGTACAAAACAATGTTTCGGTCTATGATAATGTAACGTTGGAAGAAGGGGTGTTTTGTGGACCCAGCATGGTTTTTACCAATGTTTATAATCCCCGTGCATTTATCGAGAGAAAAACCGAATTTAAAAATACCCTGGTAAAAAAAGGGGCAACCCTGGGGGCAAACTGTACCATCGTGTGCGGTGTGACGATTGGGGAATATGCTTTCATTGGTGCGGGGGCCGTCATCAAGAAAAACGTTCCTCCCTATGCCTTGATGGTGGGTGTACCCGCCCGGCAGATTGGCTGGATGAGTCAGTATGGGGAAAAGATTCCTTTACCCTTAACAGGGGAGGGGGAATATGTTTGTCCCCACACCGGAAGCCGCTATCGGTTGGCTGGTAACCAGATGGTCCAAATGGCCTTGTAAAGTCATGAGGGGGAAATTGCCCGGCAGGTTTTGTGATTTTATTGACTATATCCGTTAATTTCATACTATCTTCATCGTGCTCTTGAATTGCGCCACAACCAGTGCCGCCTTCCCGCAAATGCGTTTGCAAGCATGGCAAGCGAACCTGGATTGTTTTCAAATACACCCCATGGTGACCCATGCCGCATCCCTCTG
>JADFXB010000071.1 GCA_015233935.1 Magnetococcales bacterium
ATAGACACCACCTTTTTTCACCAACTATTGGACCGCCTCACCTGCTGGTGGGCACGCTATCAGGATGATTTACTGCTCTATGGACGCAACCATCCAGCAGCCCACCACCTGGGGGATTGGCTGATAGGCGAATTTCCACTGGCCGAATCCCATCGGGATGGCCTCCTGAAAATTGAAGAATCCAGCCCCGAAATGCCCTCCCTGGATGTGGCCATACGCACCATTCAAGAATATCGTCGGGTT
This sequence comes from Magnetococcales bacterium, assembly GCA_015233935.1. Taxonomy (GTDB): domain Bacteria; phylum Pseudomonadota; class Magnetococcia; order Magnetococcales; family JADFXB01; genus JADFXB01. The sequence continues at coordinate 244 of JADFXB010000071.1, forward strand.
TATTCCTGTCGCATCCATCCCTTTCTTTGCGCCCTGACCAGTGCCAGACAGGTAGCCTACGAAGATCGCATCTATGAAGGCATACCAACCGGTAAATTTAACAGTCTGCTCATGGATGTCTTCGGTCAAGTCTACCCGGAAAAAACATTTTTTAACGTGGACAGACAAGCCGTGGTCCGCTATCGCCATCACGTCTTGACCCAAATGGCCCTCCTGGAAAAACAATTGCACACCCTTCTTGCCCCGAACATTCCCCCAGGAGACCCCCCATGTTGATTCATACCCCCACCATGGAGATCAAGGGCCATCGTTGCAGGGTTCAGGTCAAAGTGGATGTTCACCCTGCCGCCCCGGTTTCCCTGCCGGATACCCTGTGGTTTAACCTGCCCGCCTCCGTGGCCGATGGTCTGGATTTGGATAATGCCACCCCCTTCCTGCTAGCCCTGCTCCTGCCCGCCATGTACCTCAACCAACCCCTCCACACCCCAGGTTGGTACTCGGAAGAGTTGTCTGAATCCCTACCCGTGGTACAAACCATCTTCAGTGGCTGGAGCAACATGCTCAAACCAGTGCCCATCCTGGCAGGCAAAGGAGTCAGAGCTATGAAACGGGTCAATGAGGGGATGGTGGGAAGCTGCTTTTCTGCCGGGGTGGACTCCTTCTATACCTTACGCCAATACCTGCACCATCCAAGCCCCGCATTTCGCATCAGCCACGCCCTGTTTGCCCTCATTGGCCCACCCTTTCATCACAGCCTCCCGCAACCCTATGAAGAGGCAGTCCAACGAATGTCCCCCATGCTGCAAAAACTGGGAGTGACCTTGCTGGATATTCGCAGCAACGTTTATGATTTTTGCCACCCTTTGCAATTGAGCTGGACCATGGTGCATGGCCTGATTACTGCCGCCACCATCCATTTTATGGGCCATTCCTTCCAAAAATTTTTCATCCCCTCCAGCTATTCTTTCCATAATTTATTTCCCTGGGGTTCCCATCCCCTCACCGACCCCCTGTTGTCCACCGAAATCACCCGCATTATCCACCACGCCTTTCACTTGCCAAGAACAGAAAAAACCGTGGCCATCGCCGACTGGCCACCGATTTGGCAACATCTCAACGTCTGTTTATACCGGCCCGAAGGAACCCTCAATTGTGGCCAGTGTTCCAAATGCATTCGTACCATTCTCACCCTGGCCTGCACCCCCCATCTGGGTCAATTCAAGACTTTTCCATTGCAAAATAATTCTCTGGGCGAGACCACCCTGGCCATTGCGCCAGAACAATGGCAAAACCTGATCAAGGATGAACACTCCGCCAGCTTTTTCCAGGAAGTCCTCCACTTGGCCCAAACAAGCAACCATTCCCAAGTGGCCCAGTGGGTCACCATGCTGTTGGAACGCTATCGATGTTTGATTAATGGGTGAAAGCAGATTATCCTTCCTCCTGAGTGAAATGAATTGGCGTATATAGTGAGGAGGGGATAATGAAATCCTGGTGGCTGACTGCAATACTCTTCATGCTGTCCTCAGCTCCGGCCCTGGCCGATCAAACCTTCTACAGCCATAAAGTGGATACCCCACCTGTGATCGATGGCAAAGCCGATGACCCCGCCTGGACAAAAGCAACCCCGGTCATCACTACCGATCTGGTCACCGGCGTCAAGGTTACCCTCAAATCCGTCTATACCCAGGATCAAATTTTCATGCTGGTGCAATTCCCGGATGAAATAGAACATCGTGAACACAAAACCCTCCTCTGGGACAAAGAAAGTCGGGAGTACGTGGTCGGCCCCAAACGCGAAGATACCTTCGTCTTCAAATGGAACATGGATGGCTCACCCATTGATCTCAGTCTCACCTCAGATACCCCCAACAAAACCGATGTCTGGTATTGGAAAGCCAATCGCACCGATCCCATGGGCTATGCCGACGATAAAATGGATATCTACAGTGCCAGCAGTTTGCCCCAGTCCAAAAAAATCATCTCCAAAAAAGGGCTGCTCTTCTATCTGGTGCGCCTGGGGGATTCGGGTAAAGCTGCCTATGATGGGGCCGTCTACGACGAATTTGTCAAACCTGAAATGCCTGGCTTCATCACCCAACAACCCGACGGCAGCCGCGCCGACATCCGCGCAAAAGGATTATGGCAGAATAAAATTTGGTCCGTTGAATTTGCTCGTAAATTGCAAACCGGTCACCTGGATGACGTTCAGTTGGAGACCAATAAAACCTACGCCTTTGGCATCTCCATCAATGAAATTGCCGGACGCGCCAAAGAACCCTCCATTGAAAATCCCTATTTTGGCTCCGGCGAAGTGGGTGAATTGTTGACCCTGACCTTTAAATAACCAGGTTATTCATGTTTTTATCCTACTCACATGCCAAAAATATCGGCTTCGCCCTCCTGTTGGCCGTATTGTTTGTCGTTTCGGCGGTTGCCTATCATAATATCACCCTCTTGAATCAGGATGTGCAAAGTCTCATCCAACACCATGCCCCGCAAATGGCCCGCTTGGAACAGGTCAATAAACTTTTATCTGGCAGCCATGGTGTCTACCTCACCATCATGCAGAGTGAACCGCCCATCTATCAAAATTTCCTGCAATCTGTGGATACCCTGATGGATTGCAGTCGCCGTCTGGAATCGGGGATCACCTCCGTGGTTCCCAAAGACCTCCCCAGTAAAAGCTTGAGCCAAGCCCGTTCCGCACTGGTACGACAATATCGGGAAGAAATCTCCACCGGTGATATGACCAATGATACCAGTCAGTTGCTGGCTGACCTGTTTGAAAAAAAGTTGGTGGAATTTCGCGAAAGACTTCCCATGTTTCATCCTGAAAGCGAAGAAGCCGCCCACCTGGATTTTTCCCTGCTCTATCCCACCTGTCAGGCCTTGCTCACCGATCTGGAAATGGAGTGGCGCAGCTATCGTAAAAGATCCAACGTCAGTATTCAGGATGCTGTGCACTTAATAAAAAAGGCGAAAAATCTTTTTAATGAATTTGATAAGTTGGCCCAGGAACGGGATCCTGGCATTGCCCAGCATACCTTGCCCATGGGACAGGCCATCAACCGCTTTTCACTGACCATCAAAAATTATCAACAGGCCATCGACCAAGTGGGTTACCGTAACGATTCGGTAGACATTGTGAAAAATTCTGTCAAGTCCACCTGGGAGGAGGTGGAAAATGCCTCTCGCATTCTCCAGGAACAATTGGTGCTCAGAGCGCATACCATTGAAAAAGATATTATTCTTTCAGGAATGGAGCATCAGCAAATCTTTATCGCCCTTTCCATGGCGGGCATTATCATTTTTGTTGGCATTTCCATCACCCTGGAAAAATTGGTGGGGCGGCGGATCAAACTGTTGCAGCAGGGGACCGACAAAATTGCCGAAGGGGACCTCAACTATCGCATCACCTCTTTACCACCCGATGTCTTTGGCCAATTGGGCAGAAGATTCAACTGGATGACAGAGGCCCTGCAAGAAAAGGAACAAGAGCTGCGCCACAACATGGCCATGCTGGAGGCGGCCAATCAGGCCAAAAGTAACTTTCTTGCCAACATGAGCCACGAAATCCGCACCCCCATGAACGCCATCATCGGTTTGGGTGATCTGGCCTTGCACAACAATCCCCCTCAACACCTGAAAGATTATCTGACCAAAATAGCCGCCTCCTCCCGTTCTCTGCTGCGGATCATCAACGATATTCTGGACTATTCCAAGATGGAGGCAGGCAAGCTGGAGATTGTCCCCGCCCCCTTTGTCCTGGGTGAGGTGATGGATCGCCTGTTGACCCTCTTTGAAACCACCCTGGCAGGCAAAAAGGTGGAATTGGTCTTTCAGTTGGGGGAGGAGTGGCACTACAGCCTGTTGGGGGACGCCATCCGGCTGGAACAAATTCTCTTAAATTTGGTGGGCAATGCCATTAAATTTACCGAAGAAGGGGAAATCCACCTGATGGTGCAAACCCTTAACCGCAGCCAGGACCGGATTGAATTGGAATTTTCGGTACGGGATACCGGCATTGGGATGGCCAGTGATCAAGTGAGTCGCCTTTTTCAACCCTTCACCCAGGCGGACAGTTCCACCACCCGCAAATATGGGGGAACCGGTTTGGGACTGTCCATTTGTCACAAGCTGGTCTCCCTCATGGGTGGCAAGTTGGGGGTGACCTCTTTGGTGGGGCAGGGTAGCACCTTCCATTTTACCCTTCCCTTTGACTTGGCCGCACCGGTATTGACGCCCATTCTGCTGCTCCCCGATGACTTGGCTCCCTTCCGGGTTCTGGTGGTCAGTGAACACGCCACCACCCGGTGTGCCTTGCTGGCCATGCTGGATGGACACCACTTTGCAGCCAGTGGGGTGGTGGATGGAGCGGAGGGGATTTCTTTACTTCAACACCATCAACAGGCGGGCACCCCTTTCCAATTGACTTTGGTGGACCAAAGAAATTTGTCGGATCAACATCAGGCAGAGAGCCTCCTCCTCATGTTGGAGCTGGCACCAGCAACCAAACGGATTTTGTTGCAAGGATCTTCCCCTGTTTCCATGGCATGGTTTGATGGCCAGGTAGTCAAACCCGTCACCGCCTCTTCATTATTTCGCGCCATCCAATGCCTTTATGGTAAGGCACAGCCCGATTCATCCACCTCCTTGACACCCGATACCTCCCTTGTGGGCCATTTGGCGGGGGCGAAGATTCTTTTGGTGGAAGACAATCCCATCAACCAACAGGTAGCCCAGGAAATATTGCAGCAGGTGGGTATGGTGGTGGAGACCGCCAGCAACGGGGTGGAAGCCCTGCAAAAGGCTACAGAGGCAACCTACGATGCCATTTTAATGGATATTCAAATGCCGGTGATGGACGGCTTAACCGCCGCCCGCGCCATTCGATCATTGCCCCAGGGGGAGAAGATTCCCATTTTGGCCATGACGGCCCATGCCATGAGCGATGATCGGCAGAGCAGCCTGGATGCGGGCATGAACGACCACATTATCAAGCCCATTGACAAGGCCGTGTTGTTTGCCACCCTCATGCATTGGATTCCCAACCAGCACAGCCCCTGGCAACCGCCTTCCCATGCCGAATGGAATCCCCAAGGCAAGGATGAACCACCCGCCATGGCTGCCATCGATTTGCAGGCCGCCTTGCTTCTATTGAATGGTAATCGAAAACTACTTCGGGAGCTTCTGCAAGAATTCGTGCAGCATTTTGGCGATGCGCCCGCAACGCTGCAATCTTTATTGAACCGCCAAGAACGGGTGGAAGCCAAACGTCTGGTGCATTCCATTAAAGGGATGGCGGGCAATTTATCGGCCCATGCTCTGCATCAGGTGTCTCTTCGTCTGGAACCATTGTTGTTGAGTGGTGGGGAAGGAATGGCAGAGGCCATGGCGGAATTTGGGCAAGCCCTTGAGCAGCTCAAGGCGGATATTCAGGTGGTTCTGACCAACCATCTATTGGGAAGACCCCCATCCCATTCTCCAGGGGGGCAACGCCAGCCCCTCTCTATCCTGGATCTGAATCGTCAGTTGCAGGAGTTGCAACAGTTGCTGTTACAACGCAATGCCAAGGCGTGCGGTTGTCTGGCAACCCTGCAGGAACATTTGGATGAGGCGGTATGGAACCAACCAGAGTGGCAGGAGTTGGCCAAGTGCATCAACAGTTACGAATTTAAAAAGGCCCACACCCTGCTCACGCAAATGGGGCCTTTATTGGGAAATTCCCCTCATTGAATTTTGATGAACCGGCCACCAAACTGTTTGGGAACCAGCAGGGAGATGGCGTGCAGGCGCATGAAAAAGCGAATACTCCACCAGGCAAGCAAGACTCCCCCCAGGTGAGTCATCACCAGGGAGAGGGGCCAGCCCAGGGAGCGAGCGAGGGCCACCCCATCCCAGGCCAGCAGCAACAGGGCCAGCAGTCGGTCATGAAAGAGGCGACCGGCGGAAAAGAAGGAGGCCACCCGAGCCGCCACCCCCAGGATTAATACGGTGAGGGTTCCTGCCCCCAACAGATGAACAGCCATATCCAGTCCGGCGGTTTTTTGCGAGATCAACACCAGACAAGCAAGCAGCACGAAGAAAAAGCCACTGGCCAAAGCCACCGCCAGGGAGTTGAAGCCTTGTTGCTTCATGACCAGCAGGGCACGGGTATGCAAGACAAACCAGAACCACACCACAAGCCAGCTCATCCCCATCCATAGGGTGAGTTCCGGTTGGTAGGCGGCCAGGAAGGAGAGGAGGCAGGACAACAGGAGCATTCCCAGAAAAACTTTTCCCTGCCACCCCACCAACCGTTGTCCGCCCATGACATTGGCCAAAAGCTGCTGGCTGGCTCCAAAGACGATGGCCAACGGTCCGCACCAGATGACCCACAAGGCGTGACTGGTCTCTCCCACGGGAAACCAGGCCCCCAAGGCCAGAAAGAAAAATCCCAATGCCATGGGCAGGCCGATACCCGCCAGCCGAGTGGTATCGCCACCACGGGCAATCTGGAAAAAGAGCCAGGCGGCCATCAGATAGGTGGCACTGATGGCCCCGTTGCCAAGCCAGGAGAGGGGTTCAAAAGGCACCAGGGTGAGGAAAAATCCCAGCCACAAAGGATAGATCAAGGCCAGCGCGGTAGCCGAGGGCGGCGGGCTGCCTGCCACTACGTGGGGACCCGCTTGCAAGGCAAAGCCCAGCAAGAAAGAGCCGGTAAACAGAAAAATTTGCACGCGACCGTGCAGGATGCGCCAGTCGGTATAACTCTCCCAAGGGGCCAGATGTCCTTGCTGTTGCAACCATAAAAGAAAGCCCAGGGCAAACCCCACCAGCAAAGCCACCAGCCCACCCCCCCAATAGCGGGGCATCACCGGTTGACGGGTGAAATTCATGGGAGCCAGAGGAGGTTCCGGCGGAAACAGGCTGGCAAGCATAGACATGGTGGTTTCTTCAGGCGGTGGGTTGGGGAGACTCAAAGGGCAACAACAAAATGCGTACCCGTGCCCGTTCGTCATCCGGCAGATAGTCCCAGGCTTCGGCAGCAGTATCTTTTAACATGTCTGGCACGGCCAGAACCACTTCCTGCCCCGCATGGGCAAAGGCCCGGATCGCTGCCATGCATTGGGCGATGCGGTCCGGGCTTTCGGCGGCAAAGTAGACCCGCTTGCTGGTGGCCAGATCGGGCTGGTAACCATCCACTTGGGGAAGGATATCCTGGCATTTGGCGATTTTCTCCCGCAAGCGGGTGAGAATATCTTCCCGGCTACAGGTGTTGAGTCGATACATGCCATAGGTGTACATGGATGGCGTCTTTCCGTAAACCAGAAAGGAACAGGCCAGAAACGGACAGAATCAGCCCTCTTCTTCCTCTTCGTCATCGCCTGCTTCGTCGTCTTCTTCCTCCTCTTCGTCCATTTCGATACCTTCTACCGGACGATTGAGAAAGTTGTAGACCACCTTGTTGATGCCAAAACGATCCTTGTCCAATTGGATGGCGCGTACTGGATCGGGCATGGGGGTGAGGCTGTAGTGGAGGAGTTCATCCTCCTCAATGTTCTCATCCAGGAGATAGATCTCCTGCTCTTCTTCAAACCAACCTTCCGCATTAAACTTTCCCGGTTCATCCAGGCGGGTGAGGGTGACCTCTTTTTCGCCAAAGGTGAGGGTGAGGCTTTGACCGGGTTTGATCTTGGCAACTTCAATGCTGTCCACGGTGGTGGCTCCTATGGATGAAATGGTCTTGGGGAAGGTTCAGAAGAGTAATCCTCCTGGTGACAAATCTCAAGCCATGATGATGTTCAACGGAATCCCAAAATGTCCCGCATATCGTAGAGACCCGGTTTTTTATCCTTGAGCCACAGAGCAGCCCGCACCGCGCCATGGGCAAAAGTGGTGCGGCTGGAAGCCTTGTGGGTGATTTCAAACCGCTCACCCTCGCCGGCAAATAGCACGGTGTGATCCCCGACGATATCGCCGCCGCGAATGGACGAAAAACCGATGGCTTTTTTATTACGTTCGCCGGTTACCCCCACCCGGCTGTAAACGCCCACTTCATCCAGATCCCGTTGCAGGGCCTTGGCCAACACCTCTCCCAATCGCAAGGCGGTGCCGGAGGGGGCGTCCACTTTGTGACGATGGTGGGCTTCGATGATTTCCACGTCAAAATCATCTCCCAGGGTATGGGCCACCGCAGCCGCCACCTGAAACATCAGGTTGACGCCAATGCTGTAATTGGGTGCCATGACAATGGGGATCTTCTTGGCGGCTTTTTGAATTTTCTCTTTGCCTTTGGCATCGAAACCGGTGGTGCCGATGACCAAACCTCTGCCATGTTTTTCTGCCAGTTCCAGATTGGCCAGGGTGACTTGTGGCAGAGTAAAATCGATGGTCACCTCTGCCAGATTGATTTGATCCCTGGCTTCGCCGCCAATGGCCACACCTAAGGGGCCTACCCCTGCTATTTCACCGGCATCCCGACCAATCAGGGTGGATTGGGGATGTTCCCAGGCAGCGGTTAAGCGTGCACCCTGTTGGCTGTGAATGGTTTGAATCAACATGCGGCCCATGCGCCCGCCAGCACCGGCCACGGCAATGGTCATATCTCCCATGAGGGTCTCCATCAAAAATGTTATACCAGCAAGCGCAACTCGATCAGATTATCCATTCTGGCCAGAAATATCTCCCTGTCCAGGGGTTTGTGCAAAATATCCACTGCACCATCCCGAAAGGCGTCCCAACGCACCTCATTGCTGTCATCGGAGGTGATGGCCAGGATGTAGGGTTTGTTTTTTCCCGGTGTCATTTCATGAATCACCTCAATGGCTTCCCTGGTGGAAAGACCAGGCAGGTGCAAATCCAGGATGACCACCTCAAAGGGGGCCGACTGGGAAGCCATGAATGACCGCAATACCCCAGGGTCCGACAAGCCCGACACGTCGGAATAATTGCCCATCTTGAGCAGCTTTTCAATGATTACCCTTTGGGCGGCATCATCTTCCACCACCAAAATCCGTCCCATGCGCAAGGCACGTTCATCGATACGGGCAAGTCGGGGGCGCAGGGCCGTTGGCACTTTTTTGTAAGCTAGGCGAATGCGCAACAAATGGTTGACCCGATGCACCAGTTCTTCCCGATGCACCGGTCGGGTTACAAAGTCCCTGGCCCCCAGTTTGAGGGCACGCAACATATCCTGTTTTTCGTCGCTACCGGTGACCACGATAATGGGCAGAAAATCGTTTTCAGCCTCTTCCTTTAATTGCTGGATCACCCCAAAACCGTTCAAATTGGGCATATCCAGATCAACGATCACCAGATCAAAAGGATTTTCATGGTGCAGGGGCAGGCATTGTAGAGGATCGCTGATGCCGGTGACTTGGGTGTAGCCGTTGGTCTCCAGTATTTTTTGGAAAATTTTTACCTGGATGGCATGATCATCCAAGGCCAGAATGCGGCAGGATGCTAAGGGGTTATCTTCCGTCATGGACTTCCTCGGCTTTCATCAAGGCGTGAAGCTCTGCAAAAGCTTGGCGGATGGCGATTAATTGATCCGGTGCTGTTGCCAATTGATTGTGTTGTCCCATATCCTGAAGTTGGCCGCACAGTTTGGCAAAACCCACGGCCCCAAAGCTGCTGCCAATCCCTTTGAGCTGGTGGGCGCGGGATTTAATGGCTGGGGCATCGTTGGCATCCATGAGTTTTGCAAGTTCGTCCAAGCGCAGGGCAGTATCCCGTAAAAAATCATTTTGTAACATTTCAAAATCTGCCCCCATGACCTCCTTTAATTCTTCATAGGTGGCCAGATCAAGTGCAGCCGGGGAGGGTACAGCGGGAGCAGGGGGCAAAGGTACCACGGCGGGTTGGCTCTTTGGGTGATCCTGGCATGCCTTTGGCAGCCATTGGGTCAACACTTCCCGCAACCGCTTCAGCCGTACCGGTTTGCTGATAAATTGATCCATCCCAGCCGCCAGACACTCCTGGCGATCCTGGGCCATGGCATTGGCGGTCATGGCCACAATGGGGGTGGGTTGCAGGACACCATGCTCCTTTTCCCATGCACGTATGCGACGGGTGGCTTCCAGGCCGTCCATCTCCGGCATCTGCATATCCATGAGGATGAGATCATAACGTTTTTTATCGAACAATTGAAAGGCTCTCTTCCCATTGTCGGCGATATCTGCCTGCAATCCCAACTTTCTAAGCATTTCCGTGGCCACTTGCTGGTTAATCTGGTTATCTTCGGCCAGCAGGATGGTGCCTTGCAATAAATCTTCCTGCCCGGTGGGGGAGGGGGCGAAGGCGGTGTGGCTATTGGTCAAGGCCCCTTGAACCGCTTCCAGCAGTCGGAAGGAGATGAGGGGACGGTTGACCCACCAAACGCCCTCTTCCGGTTCATTCAGGGTAGCCATGGGGGCCAGCAGAACTTTGGGGAGGTTTGAGTGTTGCCAAGCATCTGGCATCTGGATTTCGCCTGTTTCCCAAAGCAAAAGATCACAATCCAGGGGTTGTTCCTGTTCTGGCTGCCAGGAGAAAACCTCCAGACCGCCCTGTTGCAGAATGGGTTTGAGCAGGCTTTCACTTCGCAATGTCTGGCATCCCAACCCGATACGCTTGCCCAGGGTGAGAGAGGGGGATTCGCTTTGGGACTCTATTTTGAAGTCACAATAAAATTCAAAGGTGGAACCCTGGTCCTCTTGGCTGTGGACGGTGAGTTCGCCCCCCATGATTTCCACCAGTCGGCGGCAAATGGCCAAGCCCAGACCTGTACCTCCATAGCGACGGCTAATGGAGGTGTCGGCCTGGGTAAAGGGTTTAAAAAGTTGTTGCAGACTTTCTGGGGAAATGCCGATGCCGCTATCCTGCACGGCAAAATGGATGCGGATGGTCTCTCCTTGTTGACGGCTGGACCACACCCGCAAGGCAACCTCCCCCTTTTCGGTAAACTTGATGGCATTGCTCAACAGGTTGGTGATCACTTGTTGCAAGCGAGTGGGATCTCCCTTAAGAACCATGGGCGGCAAGGGGGTCATCTCGCAGAATATTTCCAAACCTTTTTCCATGGCGCGGGAGGCCATCAGGGTGGTGGTCAATTCCAACAGGGGAGGGAGTTCAAAGGAAATTTCCTCCAGGGTGAGCTTGCCCGCCTCCACCTTGGAAAAGTCCAGAATGTCGTTCAAAATGGCCAGCAACCCTTCGGCGGAGCGGCTGGCCATGTTGGCCATATGGTGTTGACCGGGGGTGAGTCCGCTGTCACTCAACAATTCCAGCATACCCATAATGCCATTCATGGGGCTGCGTATTTCATGGCTCATGGTGGCCAGAAAGATGGACTTGGAACGATTGGCCCGTTCTGCCTCCTGGCTGGCCAGGTTGAGGCTTTCGTTGGCTTGTTGCAACTCCAGGGTGCGTTCGGTCACCCGTGATTCCAGTTCCCGGTTATGCTCTTCGATGCGTTGATGCAACAAGGAGAGATCTCCCACCATGGCATTGAAGGTTTGGAACAAACGGCTGATTTCGGTGATGTGAATCAAGGGCAGATGAATGTCGTAGCGACCTTGCCCCAATTTTTCCACCGCCAGGGAAAGAAGCAGAATGGGGTGGATAACCATGCGCTCCAACATAAAATAGAGCAGGGCCATCAACATGAGAAATCCTGCCAGGGTGCCTCCCAGAGCCAAGGTGGCAATGGAAAGCAGTTCGTCATAAACCTCCTCTTTTTCCAAGGCGGCATAAAGTATGAGTTCCGGCAACAGTTTAATGCCATCCACCAGGTAGCTGGTGGAAGAAAGGACAACCACCTTTAAATCGCCCTCTTGGTGGTGGTTACTGTCTGCCATGGTGGGTGAGAGGGAAAATTCCTGGTTGATTTTGCCGGGTTTAAACAACACCTCCCCGTGATTGTCGGTAAAAAACAGGAAACCACTTTTACGAAATTGCACACGATCCGCTCGATCAGCAATAAATTGTGGACGGATGGTCAATACCAGATAGCCTGCCACGCTTTCGGTGTCGCTGCCGTTTTCTTTGACATAAAGTCGTTGGGAGGCCAAGAAGGCGGGTCGTTTGGTGTCTGGGTTGTGAAACAATTGGAATACAAAATCATCCTGGCTCTCCTTGATACGGCGAAAGGCAGGTGTATCTCCTTCTTCTTCGGTCACGTTGGTTAAATTTTCCAGACTGTAGCGGGCTTCTTCAAAACCATCGGGGAGCAACAGGCGTATTTCTTCATAATCGGGATAGGCGCGGGCATAACTGGCAAATTGGTTGAGTAAAGGCAGTTGCATGACCTCATAACGGGTGGATGGATCATTGATTTTTAAATAATTCTCCAAAATTCCTGAATTGGCGAACAGGTGCAGATTGGCTTTGGAATGTTGTTTCAGGGTGGAAAATCCATAATTTACCTCCTCCATGAGCGTATGCACCTCACGGGCAATATCTTTATTCATGTCAATAATTAGATAGTCGTAAATTTTCCACCCCAATAAGGTCATGGGAATGGAAATGAAGGCTAATAAGATCATTATAATACGTCTGCGTAAGGTCATGGTGGCTCCTGCTGCCAGTCAATGCTGGTGGACAAACACACTTTATTCAGATAGATTGCGAAAAGGAGCGATATTTCACGGATGCATTCAACTCGGCTCAGGTCAGGGTCAGGGTTAAGGAAACAAACATGATCAAGTGGACTGCATGGTTCCTGTTCTGGATGTGGCTGGTTGTGGGTAACCTGCAACTGGGGGGGGCTGCTACTGCCACCAATAAGGAACTTTTGTTGCTCAACTGGGAAGAATATTTTGATCCCCAAGTGTTGGCTCTATTTGAAAAACGCCACGGTGTCAAGATAAAAGAACATTATTTTGAAACCGATGAAACCCGGGACGAAATCCTCGCCCAGACCAATGGGGAAAAACATGATTTGGTCCTGGTGAGTAGCCACAAGATTGAAGGATATGTGAAACGGGGTTGGCTGGCTCCCTTGGTGGAGGAGAAAATTCCCAACCTGAAAAATGTGGAAAAACGTTGGCGTGGCACCCATGCCAAGGCGGAGAGTCATGCGGTGCCGGTCTTTTGGGGCACCTTGGGGATTGGTTATCGTCGGGATTTATTGGGTGAGGAGATCACCTCCTGGCAGCAGTTGTTTCGTCCTGATGCCAAATGGCATAAAAAAATTATGATGATCAAGGATTCGGGGGATCTGTACGGCATGGCCCTCAAATATTTGGGCTACTCCATGAACAGTGATGACCCGGCAGCCATTGAGGCGGCGGAAAAATTGCTCATGGAGCAAAAACCGGCTGTGCGCACTTATGGCTATATGCCGTTGACGGAAGAGTCGGGCTTGGTGACTGGCAGCACGGCCATGGCCATGGTTTACAATGGTGATGCCATCACCTTGCAGAAGCTTAAACCGGAAATCGCCTTTGTGGCTCCCAAAGAGGGGACCAACTTGTGGGTGGACAGTATGGCCATTTTGGAAAAGTCGCCCCGGCGTGATCTGGCCCATGCCTTTATCAATTTTCTCCATGAACCGGAAGTTGCTGCCAAAATGGCCCAGTTTGCCAATTTTGCCACGGTCAATGGGGAAGGGGCAAAATTGTTGCCCAAGGAGTTTTTGAGCAATCCCACCATCTATCCACCGGCGGAAGTGTTGGAGCGTTCCGAGTTTAGCCGACCTTTCCCGCCCAAGGTGGCCCGCAAGATTAACAGCGGTTTTAATCGATTGATCCACTGACCGTTTTGCATGGAGTACACCGCAGTCATGAAGCCCTATCAGCCTGTGGTCATTCAGCTTTTGCAGCAATTAAAACCTCAATCGGTCTTGGATGCCCCTTCTGGGGGAGGCTGGTTGGGATCGGCGGTGATGGATTCCTGCCAGGTGGATGGTATTGATCTTTATGCTCAGACCAACAGCTTTTATCGCACCTTGGTGGCCAGGGATCTCAATGAGGGGATCCCGGAAGAGTTTCCCCGTTATGATTGCATCGTCTGTTGTGAGGGCATTGAGCACTTGTATGCCCCGGCAGCTTTTTTGCAGTCGGCCCGTGAGCATTTGCAACCGGGTGGCTTGTTGATCATCACCACCCCCAATGTTTGGTATCCTGCCGCCCGTCTGCAATATTTTTTGCGGGGATTTTTTCCCAGCTTTCCCAACCTGGTGGGCAAGATTGAGCCAGGCAGCCACATGCATGTCACCCCTTGGACCTTTCCCCAGCTTTATTTGATTCTTCGCCTGTTGGGCTTTTCCAACATCACCCTCCATCCCATGGAGCAGGAAAAACCCAAGCATGTCTATGAATATCTCCTGGGCTGGCCCCACGCCCTCTATTGCCGCTCCAGAGCCAGCCGGGCTGAGAGCCAGGAGGAGAAGGCGTATTGGCAAATGGCTGGGTCTGCCGACTCCCTTTATGGGCGTGGGTTGGTGGTTAGTGCCAGGGTGTGAATGTGGCAAGGCCTTACGCTCTGAACTGCGCCCCTTTATCGGACGGGAGGCGATTCCTGTTTGATATGCGGACCTAATGCACCCATGACAGGATCTCCTATTGGGAAAGAGTGTTAATCTACAAATAATATGACCAAGAAAGACAGCAATTTAATCCTAATAGTGAAATCGTGTAGATTTTTGTCTCCGTATGTATTTTGGTTGCGCCATGAACGGGGAAAGGGGTTTCAATCCTTTGCTCTAACAACAGTTGGAGCAGGGGGGCGACGCTGTAAAATTTCACAATAGATAAGGCACCATGAGTCACCCCGGAAAGGGAAATAACCCATGGTGCCTTTATTCAATTCAGCAACCGATCAAATTGTTTGAGCCATCGGTTGTTGGTCAGTGTTTGTGTTTGCCATCATCCTTGTCTTTGCCATGGTCTTTACCGTGGTCTTTGTCATGGTCTTTATCATGGTCTTTATCTTTGTCTTGATGTTTGCTCTCTTCATCCACCTCTTCGTTGCCAGCGGCATTGGTGTCATCCTTGGCTTTGCTATCGCAGGTGGTTGGTGGGAAAAGGTTTGGTTTGATGAGTTTGCAAGGCTGCACACCACCGGCAAAGGAACAGTTTTCCACCGGCTCAAAGCCAGTCCAGTTTGCCGGGGCAGGATTGGCTTGGGGCATCAAGGCGATGATATTGATATCCCATCCCAGTTTTTGGGTGGCCCCATCAACATTAAGATGAA
Source organism: Magnetococcales bacterium (assembly GCA_015233935.1). Taxonomy (GTDB): domain Bacteria; phylum Pseudomonadota; class Magnetococcia; order Magnetococcales; family JADFXB01; genus JADFXB01. The sequence goes on from JADFXB010000071.1 coordinate 15,403, forward strand.
TGTCCGCATAGCCAAAGTTGGACAGGGTGTTGACGGTGGTTTCGGGCTTGGTTTGCTGGCCATTGAAGACGCCATTATTGATATTGACGCCACTGTTACCCACCACCAGTTGCAATACCTGACCAGGTTGGGCCACTTCCACGCTTTGGTACAAGTGTTTGTGTCCCGACAAAACCAGGGGGAAGGAAGCGGGCAACTCCTTAGTGGGAAGTTGGGCAACCGCATCTTGCAAGGTTTGGTTGTAGGGAGTCGGGCAACTCTTGATGGCTGACCAGAAAGGTTTGTGGCTGATGAGCCAGACTGTGCGACCTGCGGACTCCTTGATCATGGTTTCCAGGGAGTTGGTCACCGCCTTGGCCTGGTCCTTGTTCACTCCCGATTCATCCACATTAGAGGTGTCGATCACCAACATGCTCAAGCCATGATCGAAATCCAGTCGATAGTCGGGGGAGGCCACCTCTTTTTTATTGCCATCGCAATGGGTTTCGGCCTGGACGGGGTCCATAAACAAAAACCAGCCTGGTCCATTGTTGCCAAAGGCGGCGCAGAGTTCATGATTGCCACGGGTGGCCACCAACGGGGCCATGGCCAAAACATTGCCCGCCGGGCCATTCATCATGGGCTGAAAAAAGTCTGCTTTCCAGTTGGTCCAGGAGAGTCCGGGAGTGCTGTAATCTTTTTCCTTCTTTCCCCGATATTTAAAATCTCCCACGTGAAGTAGAAGGGTTGGTTTATTCCCCCCCCGCAGGTCTTTGGCCAAAGCGGTGGGAATGGTTTTCTCCAGGGGCCAGGTATTATCTGCACAGACTTGACCACCGCTGTCACCACGACATCCCGAATCGCCCATCACCAATACCCGTTGCGGGGCAATGGTCGCGGTGGCGAGTTGAATGGAAAAATCCTTGCCACCATCGTTTAAGGTCCATGTTTCACCGGCGGAGTTATACGCTGCCATGGGAAGGGTGGTTTGGCAGACAGTGATGGGATAGGAGCTTTCATCATAATTTTTCCGGGTTTTCAATCCTTCAAGAGGCTTTTTACCGCCAGGCCCGGTGAGGGTCATTTTTTCGCAATTGGCCCCTGTTTGTTCAATAACAATTCTGGCCAAGGCCACGGTATCTCCCTTGCCAGGCACTTGAGGGCCGGACATCAAGACAAAACCAAAAGGTGCGGCAGGAGTCGTGGCCTGATTGGCAACGGCAGTGCCATGTACGCCACCAGCCAGCACACAAATAGAAAGTATGGACAAGCATTTACCACCCAGTTTCATCATTTTTCCCCCACTTGACTGTTCATATTTATAATTTTTGCTATCTTCACTAGCCATGCACTGAGCCACCTAAGATGCTTTACCAATGTTTAGATGATGAAAATTTACAATAAAATAAGATTGATTCATAGTAACTTTCTCAGGTTTCATATTGTGTTTCATAAGTGTCTGTTATTTGGTATAAAAACCTATATGGTTATATATTAAAGTTAT